>CAXTGN010000395.1:3762-5219 GCA_964243455.1 uncultured Acidobacteriaceae bacterium | reverse complement strand
CTTGCGCTTGTGCGGATGGCGGATCTGGTTGCGCAGCACCAGGCCGCCCGCGATCACCGCCGCGGCGCCGAGGCCGGTGCCGATCAGCCGGCGCCTCGCGATCTGCTCGTCGTGCGGGTCCATGAGCATCTCCTGAGGCCGCCTCGCACCTGCATCCGACCTCGGACCGGCGCGTGCCTGCGCCCGGCCAACTCCCACACGGAGCAGCCCTTGAGGCCGGGCCGGAGCCACGCCGGGGCAACGCGGCGCGGGGCTTTACGTCCCGCCGCAGCATCGCTATAGGGTCGCGCGCCGATCCCGGATAGCTCAGCTGGTAGAGCAAGCGGCTGTTAACCGCTCGGTCGTAGGTTCGAGTCCTACTCCGGGAGCCAATTCGGAACGAAAGTGCGAACCTCGTTCGCCGTCGTTTCCACTACGAGGCCCGCGCTTCGGGAGGAGTGGCCCGCCCCTCGATGGGGCGGGCCGACTTCTCCGCCCGCAAGAACCCTGAGCAGCTTCGATTTCGTGCCGGTGATGCGGATCGTCGCGTCCCCGACCTCGATCCGCTGAGCGAGCGCCTGAAGGTGGTGCCGACGGTAGCCTCCATCAGCAGTCCTCATGCGGCGCTTGGCCTCCCCAGCGAAGCGTCTGATTGCATTCTCCGTAATCTCGCTCGACCTATCACCAGCTCGCGCCTCGGCGCGATCAGCATCCGACCGCGCGGCGTCACGGACGGTTCTCAGCTCTTTGAGCCGCCCTTTCAGGTTCTCGTCCCCCGTGTCCGCGAGGCCGTTCTCGATCGCGTCATAGAGACGGGTCAATTTGGCGTCTGCATCGGCTGCCTGTCGGCGAAGCCGGGCGATACTTTCTCGGTAGTCCTCTGCCTGCTTTGTCCGTCGTTCCAAGACGCCGTTCAGAAGCTCGACGACGCGATCCGGCGCCAACAGGCGGTTCTCAATGTGTTCGATAACGATTGTATCCAGGCGATCGGTGGGGATCGTACGTCCCTTGCAACCTGTCTTACCCTGGCGAGCCTTGGTGCAACAGGTGTAGTAGCGGTAGCCCTCGCCTTTTCCGCCAGTGCGTAACGTCATTGCGCCGCCGCAATCCGCGCAGAAGCATATCCCGCCGAGAGTAGTGCCTGAGCTTACGAAACGTGGAGCTTTAAGCTGCGGCGCCCTTGAGCGCATGATCGCCTGAGCTTCGTCGAACTCCTCGCGCTCAAGAATAGCCGGCACCGCCACGGTGACTATCTCGTCCTCAGGCTTCTCTTCACGTTTCCGCCAGCTGTAGACGTTGAAGCGATGCTCGCCGACGTAAGTTGTGCGGGTCAGGATCTGGTGAACCGCTCCAACGCCCCAACGCCCGCCTCCCGATGTTCTGATGCCTTTCTGGTTGAGATAATCCGCAATGAGGTTGGCTCCGAGCGGACCGCGCTCCCCGTCGCCGATACGGACCAAGCGAAACATGGGACGGAC
>CAXTGN010000395.1:2848-3752 GCA_964243455.1 uncultured Acidobacteriaceae bacterium | reverse complement strand
GCCGGGTCGACCTCCACCTTCTTCTTGGTCCGGGCGCCCCGCTGCTCTGCGGCAACGACGCGGTAACCGAACGGTGGACGTGATCCGTTCCAGAAGCCCTGGCGGGCGTTCTCCCGCATGGCTCGAAGCGTGTGCTTGGCGTTCTCTTTCGATTGATATTCATCGAACAGCGCCATGATCTGACGCATCATCACGCTCATCGGGTCTTCGCCGAGGTCCTGCGTGATCGACACTAGCCGAACGCCGTTTTTCGCGAGCCGCCGAACATAGAACTCAAGTTGGAACTGATCCCGGAAGAAGCGGGAGAACGAGTGTACGATGATGGTGTCGAACGTCGGCGGCTTAGCCACGGCAGCATCCATCATCTTCTGAAATTCTGGACGACGATCATCCGTGGCAGAAGCGCCCGCCTCGACGAACTCCGCCGCCGCGATGTAACCCCGAGCTTGGCAATAGGCGTGTGCCTGCCTGCGCTGGTCAGGAATGGACAGGTCCTGCTCCGCTTGACGGCCGGTCGATACACGAAGGTAGAGCGCGGCGCGCTTCGCCGCCGCCGGGCCAGGTTGGACCGTCGCGGTCATAGCGCACCTCCAATAAGGTTAGTGGATTGGGCCGAACAGCTCGTCCAGCAGTGGGCCGAAGTGCGCTTCGATGACGTCCAACTCGGCCTCGGATATGGGGACATGCTCCGGCCAGTCGTCGAGGACGGTCGGTCGCCAGTCATCCGATCGGCGAGTGCGGGATGACCGGACAGAGGGACGGCGCTGATGAACATAGTCGTAGAGATCGACCACGTTTTCGGGCGGCCGAGTCTGATCTCGTCGTGCTCTAGCGTGGGCCATGCGGCGATGGTGCTCTCCGCCGGCTTGGGCGCAAGGGCCTCACGCATGAAGTCGGGTTGTAG
>CAXTGN010000395.1:0-2824 GCA_964243455.1 uncultured Acidobacteriaceae bacterium | reverse complement strand
CGAAGCCTTTCGAGCCAACGTACGGTGAAGCGTCGAGCGATCGACACCTAAGCTCCGAGCGATCGAGGCGTGACTAACCTTTGGGTCGGTCATTAGCCGCTCGGCATGTGCAATCTGTTCATCCGAGAGCTTTGGGGGTCGACCGCCCTCCCTGCCGCGGGCTTTTGCCGCGACGAGGCCAGCTCTCGTGCGCTCCCGCAATAAATCCCGTTCCATCTCCGCTAGCGCGGCCATGATGTGAAAGAAGAAGCGGCCCGCGGGCGTGGTCGTGTCGATCCCATCGGTGAGCGAACGAAATGCGATGCCGTTGCCCTGCAGGTCTTCGACGAATGTGACGAGCTGCCGAACAGTCCGCCCAAGTCGGTCGAGCTTCCAAACGACGAGGGTGTCACCTGCCCGTAGGTGCGAGAGGGCGTCGTCCAAACCTGGGCGCCGCGTGACCGCACCGCTTTGCCGGTCTTGGAACACACGATCGCATGCGGCTTGCTTGAGCGCATCGAGCTGAAGATCCAGGCTCTGCTCAGTCGTCGATACTCTTGCATAGCCGATCAGCACGACGAACCTCGCGGCGAAACTCGTCGCAGAATCTACCGGTGCCTAATAGTTTTTGCAACGCCAATCCGCAGCGACTGCGCTATGGCCTATGCCTACTGAGTGCGTGCTCGATGAAGCGGTGCAGAATCGCTCGTTTCCGCAACGGTTCGGAGCCAGCGCCATATAGCTTCAATCGAGCGGCACTCCCGGATAGGGTGGCCGGGTGAGAACTTGGAGACGGCCTTCGCGTGTTTGATGATCTGAAGCCTGGAGCTCGCGTGCGTGGCCTCACGCCGACCGGTGTCGCCGAGATCGTCCAGGTTTCGCGCTTCGGTGCCGACGCGCTCAATCTCGTGTTCCGGGCCGATGGTAAGGTCGGTGAACGGCTGCTCTACCGAGGCGAGGAAAGCGCATTCAAATTCGTGGAGGGCGGACGCGCCTATGCGTTCGATGCAGACGGCGCCTTATTGCGGCTCGCGTCCGAGGCCAGCCGCATCCGCTTAGCGCATCTGTTCGATCCATACCTCGCGGTCAGCGCTTCACAGATAGAAGCGCTCCCGCACCAGATCACCGCTGTCTATGCAGAGATGCTGCCGCGGCAGCCGCTGCGTTTCCTACTCGCCGACGACCCGGGCGCTGGAAAGACGGTCATGGCAGGCCTGCTGGTCAAAGAGCTGATGATCCGGGGTGACTTGGAGCGCTGTCTCATCGTCGCGCCGGGCAGTTTGGTCGAGCAATGGCAGGAGGAACTGGCCGAGAAATTCGGCCTCGGCTTCGACCTGCTGACGCGAGACCAGATTGAGAGTTCGATCACCGGCAACCCGTTCATCGAACGCAGCCGGCTCATCATGCGCCTCGACATGGCCGCACGCTCGGATGAGCTCAAGGCCAAGCTCCAGGCAGCGCCGGACTGGGACCTGATCATCTGCGACGAAGCGCACCGGATGGCGGCGTCTTACTTCGGCGGGGAGGTGAAGGAGACGCAGCGGCACAAGCTCGGCAAGCTGCTAGGTGCGCATACCCGCAACCTACTCTTGATGTCCGCCACCCCGCACAACGGCAAGGAAGCCGACTTCCAGCTGTTCATGGGCTTGCTCGACGCCGACCGCTTCGAGGGCCGGTTCCGCGAGGGCGTCCACAAGGCCGACGTGTCGGACATGATGCGGCGGCTGACTAAGGAAGAGCTCTACCGTTTTGACGGCACTCCATTGTTTCCGGAACGCCTGGCCTATACCGCCAGCTACGAGCTCTCGCCGGATGAGGCGGACCTCTACGGCGCGGTGACGACGTACGTGCGCGAGGAGATGAATCGCGCTGACCGAAGTGGCGACGGCGGCCGGCGAAACAGTGTCGGCTTCGCGCTCCAGATCGTGCAACGGCGGCTTGCATCCTCGCCAGCGGCGATCCACCGCTCGCTAGAGCGGCGGCGCAAGCGGCTTGAGGAGCGGCTGCGAGAGGAGCGGATGGGCCGTGGAACCGGGGCCGCTTCGCTATCCCGGACGCCATCCCTCCCTTCCTACGACCCAGACGATTTCGACGAAGCGACCGGCGAGGAAGCCGAGGCCGCCGAGGAGGCCATCGTCGATGCGGCGACGGCCGCTCAGACTTTGGTCGAGCTCGAAGCCGAAATCGTCATCCTGCGCGACTTGGAAGCACGAGCGCTGCGGCTGAAGCTGTCCGGACAGGACGCGAAGTGGCGGGAGCTGGAGTCGATCCTCGACGAGCCGATCATGATCGACGCGTCTACCGGGCTGCGGCGCAAGATCCTGATATTCACCGAGCCAAAGGATACGCTGGAGTATCTTCAGCAGAAGATCACGGCGCGGTTTGGCGACCCGGCTGGCGTGGTCGTCATCCACGGCGGCGTCGCACGCGAAGCCCGGCGCGCGGCGATCGCCGCGTTCAACAGTGATCCCGTGGTGCGGGTGATGATTGCCAACGATGCGGCCGGCGAAGGCGTGAACTTGCAACGCGGCGCGCACCTCATGGTCAATTACGACCTGCCCTGGAATCCGAACCGGCTGGAACAGCGGTTCGGGCGCATTCACCGCATCGGCCAGACCGAAGTCTGCCACCTCTGGAACCTATGCGCCTCCAACACGCGCGAGGGTGAAGTCTACGGGCGACTGCTGGAGAAGCTGAAGGAGGCGCGCGAGGCGCTTGGCGGCCGCGTATTCGACGTGCTGGGCGAGCTGTTCGAAGGGCACGCGCTCCGTGACCTTCTCGTCGATGCCATCCGCGACGGGGACCGGCCCGAGACCAAAGCCGAGCTGTTCCACAAGGTGGACGG
>CAXTGN010000394.1:0-5237 GCA_964243455.1 uncultured Acidobacteriaceae bacterium | reverse complement strand
GACCCAGGTCTCGCGAGGGCGTGACGGGAGGTCGGGGTGCCGAAGCTGGGTTGCGAAGGCCTGGAGCCAGGGCTCGTCGTAGTCGGAGTAGTAGGTGCGCGGGGCTCCGTGGAGACGCCAATAGGCCATACCGGGCCAGCCGCCTGGACGGGCTGCCAGATCGGAGCCTTTGGGTGGGTCGGCGGCTGCGCGGGCGACTTCGAAGCTTCGCAGCAGGCGATCGACGGAAGGGGTGAACCAGCTGGTGTGACGAGGCTCCAGAACGACCGGGCCCGGGTGCAGTTCGCGCACCGTTGTGAAGAACTCCTGGGCGAGGCCGTCGTCGAAGAGGAGCCTGGGCGGAAGCTGGATGAGCACGGGGCCGAGTTTGTCGCCGAGGGCGCGCACAGAGTCGAAGAACTCCAGCAGAGCGCGGCCGGTGTTGACGAGTTTCGCGGTGTGGGTGACGGCCTTTGGGGCCTTTACGGCGAAGCGGAAGTTGTCGGGCGTGGTGGCGGCCCAGCGCTCCCAGGTGGTGCGCCGATGCGGGCGGTGAAAGCTGGAGTTGATTTCGACACAGTGCAGATGGCTGGCGTAGCGCTGCAAATGGGACGGCGCCGGGGTGTCGGAAGGTGCAGGGAAGAGAGCGAGATGTGCTTTCGGCACTGTCCAACCTGCCGTGCCGATGAAGAGGTGCATTCACACCAGCGTACGCGGTGGCGCACACGCACCTACAACTAGAAGGGCCAAGGGGTGAGTTCGGCGTTGGGATCAGATTGATTCGACAAGTACCACCTTCGACCTGGAACGATGCATGCAGGGCTGATGGAGAACATCAGGGTGCGCTGGGCTACGGTGAAGGTGAATCATCGGAGAAGATCTTCTCAATCGGGAGTTGAAAGAGCTGCGCGAGCTTGAAGGCCAATGGCAGGCTCGGGTCGAATTTCCCGGTCTCAATGGCGTTCACCGACTGGCGGGAGACGCCGAGTTCCTCGGCGAGATCTGCCTGACTCCAGTTGCGTTCCGCCCGGAGCATTTTGAGCCGGTTTTTCACCGATAGCCGTGGCGGAGCACGCGAAAGGCGATCCCCGTGCCGACGATGAAGAGGTCGGCGTTGAGCAGGCTGACGGGAAATGGACGCGCGTACAGCATCGTCAGGACGCCAAGGACAGCGTCTCCCGCCATGGTCAGAGTGAAGCCCCAAAGCAGTGCCTGAACGAGCAGCATGCGCACAAATTCGTCGGTTTCTGCCTTTAGATAATTGGCCGCGATCCAAACGGCGAGCACGATCGGTAACAGCGAAAAGGCAGACAGCACCCCGGCCAAGCCGAGGTTAGCGTGCTGTCGCGCGAGAAAGTGAGCCAAGCCCGGAAAGACATCGAGGAGCGGATTGGGAGCATGAGGACTGGACAGGTTGGTGATGACGGTGAGTATCAGGACGCCTCCCATGCGTTGCATGGAACGACGTTGAAGAGCAGTCAGGTTCTTGTTGCAACCGGGCACATCGACCTCCCAAAGACAAGCACACTTTACATGAAGGTCTATGGTTGATGTCAAGTGTGCTTGTCACAGAAGTTGTAGACTTTGCGGCGCGGAGCTCAGATTGGCAACTCACCAAGGAGGTCCCTTGGCGGGAGAAGGGCTGCTTGCGCGGAGGAATTTCGGGAGAGGTCGCAGGTCCGCGAGGTGGTATGCTCCGTTCGTCATGAAGATCAAAGCTGTGACCCCCATCCTGAATGTGAGCGACATCGCCGGCACGGTGGCGTGGTTTGAGATGTGGGGATGGAAGAAGTTGTGGGACTGGGGGGCGCCTCCGAGTTTTGGCGCGGTGGGATCGGGCGAGGAGACGTGCATTTTTCTTTGCCGGGGAGCGCAGGGGGGCCGAGGCCGGGGCGCGAATATCACGACGTTTCAGAAGGACGGAGACGAAGCAGAGGATCAGGGGGTATGGATGTCGGTCTGGGTGGACGATGTGGACGAGATGTACACACAGTGTGTCGCGGCGGGGCTGGAGGTGACGTGTCCGCCCACGGATATGCCGTGGAAGGTGCGCGAGATGCACATCCGCCATCCCGAGGGTCATGTGTTCCGCATCGGCCGGGGACTGGAGCGCGAGGTATGAAGGCATGCAGCCGCTTGTTCAGGGGTCCCGTGTTCGCGCGTTTCAGGCCATCCCTTCTGTGTCTCGCAGGTCTGGCAATGGCTTCCGCGTTGGCCCTTCGCGGGCAGACGCGGGGTGCGCCCGAAACGACTTCGGCGCTGGGGCAGAAGCTTTTTGCCCAGATTGACGATGGCAGCATCGCCGCGGCCAGGGGCAAGCTTTCGAGCGGTCGTCCTTCGCCGGCTGCGTATTTGGCCCTGTCGAAGGCTGAAGCCGGCCGTCGCCAGTACCGGGAGGCCGTCAAGACGGATACCGAAGCGCTCGCCGTGTTTCCCGACAATGCCGAGCTTCTGCTGGAGCGAGGGCACCGGGAGCTCGGCCTGCGCGAGTTCGCCGCGGCGCAGAAGGATCTGGAGCATGCCGTGCGTGTGGACCCGACGAGTCTGGACTCCCACTACCATCTTGGCCTGGCGTATTACTTCCAGGGCCAGTTCGCCGAGGCGGCCACCCACCTCAGCCATGCACGTGACCTCGCGAAGAGCGACGATTCTCTGATTGACTGCTCGAACTGGCTGTATGTTGCGCTTCGCCGCGCCGGCGAACGGGAGCAAGCGGACGAAGTTCTCACGCGCATTACACCGGCGGTCCACAACACGGAAGCGCACCTGGCGTTTTACCTGAACCTGCTGCGCTTCTACCAAGGCCAGAAAACGGAGTCGCAAATCCTGCCGGCGAAGCCTGCCCCTGGCGATACCGAGAGCGAACTTTCGTACAACACCATTAGCTACGGCGTGGGCAACTGGCACCTGTACAACGGAGATCAAGCCGCCGCGAGCTCGTACTTTAAGAGGGTTGTTGCAGGCGAAGCGTGGAATTCCTGGGGGTTTGTCGGCTCTGAGGTAGAGCTGGCGCGGCGCTAAGCCGGAACCGATGTCTTGTCGCTCAGGACAGCATGGGTCGCCTGGCGTGCCACTGGGTGGCGCGCTCGTAGGCCCCTGCGAGGGCGAGGACTTTGCCCTCGGAGAAGCGGGGACCGGCGATCATGATGCCCATGGGCAGACCTCCTGGCGTGAAGCCGCAGGGAAGGCTGATGGCCGGGATGCCGTAGAGGTTGAAGGCGAGGGAGTTGAAGGTGTTTTCGGGCTCGATGGGGGAGGGCTTTTCTTCGCGCTCGAGTTCTTCCTTGATCGTGCGGGGACCGACGCGGTTGGTGGGCAGGGCGACGAGGTCAAAGCCATCGAAGGCGTCGTCGATCGTTTTACGAAGCTCGGTGAGTTGCCAGCCGGCACGGACGATGTCTGCGGCGCGGCTGGAGCCTGTTTCGCCGGGGTCGTTGAGTTCTTTCACTGTGCCCTCGACGACGCCGCGCGTTTGGAGGAGTAGCTGCCGGCGTGGCGGCGAAAGATGTCTTCGTGGACAGCTTCCACCTCGGCGGCGCGGAGGATGGTCCAGTCGAGGGCATCGGTGGCGGGCAGGTGGACATCGTGCACGGATTGGACCAGGCCCTCGAGGACGGCGATGGCGGCTTCGACGACGGCTGCGGTGTCCGGGTCAAGACGGTCGAAGAACGGCGCGCGCGGGATGCCAAGGCGAAGGCCGGCGACGGGCTGGCGCATGGCTTCGAGGTAGTTTTCCGGAGGGTGCTCGACGCTAGACACGTCGTGCTTGTCGTAGCCAACCATGGAGGTGAGCAGCAGAGCGGCGTCCTGGACGGATCGGGTGATGGGACCGCAGGTGTCGAGCGAGTAGATGAGAGGGAAGATGCCGCGCAGCGACACGAGACCGTAGGTGGGTTTGAGGCCAACGAGGCTGCACCAGGCAGCGGGGATGCGGATGGAGCCGCCCGTGTCAGTACCCAGGGCAGCGGGGGCGAGCTCGGCGATGACGGCCGCGGCAGAGCCACCGGAGGAACCACCGGGAACGCGGTCGAGCGCCCAGGGATTGTGGACCGGGCCGAAGTAGCTGGTGGCGGAGGAGCCGCCCATCGCGAACTCGTGGAGGTTGGTCTTGCCGAGGAGGAGCGCACCGGCGGCGCGGAGTCTGGCAACGACAAAGGCGTCTTCTGTTGGGACACGGTCGTCGAAGACGAGGCTGCCGACTGTGGTGCGGGTGCCGGCGGTATCGATGTTGTCCTTTATGGCGAGGGGAACGCCATGGAGTGGGCCGCGAAAGTGGCCCGCGGCGGCTTCGGCATCGAGGGTTGCGGCTTCGCGAAGAGCGCTCTCGTGGCTGACGGTGATGAAGGCATTGAGCTTGGGATTGAGTTGGTCAATGCGGGCGATCAGTGCCCGGACGAGGGCTGCGGAGGTGAGGTCGCGATGCCGGATGCGGGCCGCGGCTTCGGTGAGAGAAAGCGAATAAAGCGGAACGGTCCCGGGTTGCGCCCACCCGGCGGCGGGCAGCACGCCCGCGCCGGCGGCCAGGGTGGCGTGTTGCAGAAAGTGGCGCCGGCTGGTCTTCGGCATGAGCGCGTGCGCTCCGTGGAGTGCCATGAGCGTTGAACGAGCCCAGGCGTTGGGCTCGTGGAGGGCGCTCCTGGCAGGGATGTACCGACAATGTATACCGACGGCGCAAGCTCAGGTCGTGGAAGCAGATATGGATATTGCCCAGGGGCGCGAACGAGCTCGGACGCCACGTGAAAGACTAGCGCTGACGAGGGGGAAGTTTCATGGCGATGAGCACGGCGGCGTTCCCGGCGGGTTTTGAAGAACAGGTCCAGTACGTGAAGGCACCGGCGCGCAGCTCCGTTGCGGACACGGGCAATGTGGCGGGGCTGGTATCGGAGATCCTCCATGCCGTGCGGACGCGTGGCGATGCCGCGGTGCGGGAGTACTCGCTACGGTTCGATCAGGCCGAGATCGAGCGCTTCGAGGTGTCGACGGCGGACCGGAATGCTGCGGTAGAAACCATGGATCCGGGAACGCGGGCCGATACGGAGTTTGCTATTGCGAACGTGCGGCGCTTTGCCGAGGCGCAGCTCCGGACGATTCAGCCGCTGGAAATCGAGGCTTTGCCGGGCCTGCATCTGGGGCATCGGGTGATCCCAATTGAGCGCGTGGGCGCGTATGTGCCGGGCGGACGCTTCCCGTTGCTGAGCGCGCCGATCATGACGATTGTGCCGGGCAAGGTAGCAGGGTGCGATGAGGTAGTGGCGTGC
>CAXTGN010000393.1:0-5245 GCA_964243455.1 uncultured Acidobacteriaceae bacterium | reverse complement strand
CCACGTCTCAAAAGGGAACGTCGAGGTCTGCCCGCCGCCCTCTTCCATGGGGCGCTCGTAGGAGCCGCCGGAGGGGTGGGAATCGATGCTGTCCGGTTTCCCGAAGGCGATATAGATATGGCCGCGATCGGTCATCCAGCCGGGCTTGCCCGCGGCGAAATGCTCGTTGGCGTAGGCGATGCGGGAGTAGTGCTCGTCGCGGAACTCGTTTTCTGGGCTGTCCGGGTTGGGGTTGCGGCGCTGCCAGAACATTTCGATGAACTGCTGGCGCTCTTCCTCATTGGACAGGTTTTTAAAGGCCCGCGCTTCTTCGTCTGTGATGATCCAGCGGACGTCTTCGTTCAGCCACTTCTTGTCTTCGGGGCTAAGTTCGTTGCGCACCGCTTTGCGGCGCTGCACCTCTTCGTGGTCGCTCAGGCGGCGCTTCAACGGATCGGGCCGCTCTTCCACGGGAGACCCCTTGGTCACCGTGCCATTGTCCGGCAGTGGGGCTTCCTGGGCGCGGAGCCCGGAACCGGCAAAACCGATCGAACAGACGGCAAGTGAGAGAGCGAACAAGGGACGAAGACGCATCGGGCCGAACTCCTGACGAAGAACAAGGCTGAGTATACGTCCCACAAAGCACAACCTCAAGGTTTTCTCTCGCGTCTTAAAGCAGTTCTCCCCATCCTGTGGCGTTGGAGATGTGCTTGGATGCCACTTTTCTTAAGGAGAGAGTGGCGCGACGTCTTTGGCTTCGCTGTACACCTTCCGGAGAACTGCTCCAGGCCCACTTACTTGGTATTCTGTGGCGGTCGTCCCTTCTTTCTTGACGTTTGCTGGAACCGAGAGAATCGTCCCTGCGTACCACCCGTAGTTCCAAGTCTGCTGAAGAGATCTGAACGCCAAGCTTATGAGCAAAAAGAAAGCCATCCTGATCGTTCTGGGCGTCCTGCTGATTGCGGGCGTGGTGATCGGCACCGTTTTACAGAGCCGCGGTAAAGCGACGCCGGTCACGACGGCGAAGGTGGCTCACGGCGACCTGACCGCGACCGTCAGCGGTACGGGCCAGATTAAGCCGAAGACCTACGTCAACGTCGGCGCGGAGACAATCGGTCGGATCACTCATCTCCTGGTCAAGGAGGGCGATCATGTGAAGCGCGGGGCTGTGCTGGCCACCGTGGAAAATGTGCAGCCGGAGGCTGCGGTCGCGGCGCAACAGGCCACGATTGCCTCCAGCCGCACGGACGTGAACTCCTTTACCGCCGCCGAAAACACCGCAGCTGCCAACGTCGACGAGGCTAAGGCCGACCTCGAGCAAAAGCAGCTCGATTACGGCCGAGCCGAGAAGCTTTACGATGGCAAGTTGATCGCCAAACAGGATTTTGACAGCAAAAAAGCGGCTTACGACATGTCTGGAGCCACGCTGAAGCAACGCCAGGCGGCGCTCGCGCAAGCCCAGGCGCAAACGGCTTCGTCCCGCGCCAAAGTCAATCAGGCCGTCGCCATGCAGCGCTCCAACTACAACGTCCTCGACAGGACGGTCAGCCGCGCCCCATTCGACGCCCTCGTGACCAACGTTCCCGTGCGTGAAGGTGAGACCGTCGTCGAAGGCATCCAGAACGCAGAAGGATCCACCCTGATGACCCTTGCCGACATGAGTGTTATCACAGCAGAGGTCAAAGTAGATGAGACGGATATCGTCAATCTGAGGCTCGGACAAGTCGCGGATGTCACAGTGGACGCCTTTCCAGGGCGCATCTACAAGGGCCATGTGACGGAGGTCGGCGACCAAGCTCTGCTCCGGACCACGGGTATGGCCACCTCGCAATCCACCACGGGCACCGAAGAGGCCAAGGACTTCAAGGTCGTGGTGACCTTGGACCAGTCCGTTCCGGAGCTCCGCCCGGGGCTTTCCGTCAACGCCAAGATCACGACGGCACACAAGGACAACATCCTTTCGGTTCCTATCCAGGCTTTGGTCGAGCGGGACCCTGCGACAGAAGCACAGCTCTTCAAGAACCACGGAACAAGCCCTGAAAGTGCGGTTTCGGCAGCGGCTCGACCACAGAACACGGAAGGCGTGTACCTGCTGGTGCACGACGGCAAGAAGCTGCGCGTTCGGTTTACGCCGGTGACCACAGGGATCTCGGGAGCGACGGATGTGGAGGTACTCAGCGGCGTGAAGGACGGCGATGAGATCGCCACCGGAAGGTTCAAGGTCTTGCGCACGCTGAAGAGTGGTGAAGCGGTGAAGCACGACACCGCGCCCGCCACCCCCGCTGCGGACAGCTCAAGCTAAGCTAGGCAAGAATGACGCGAGGGTGGCGATCCGCTTCCAGGATGGCCGTTCTCAGGAGAATGCATGGCCGCCACTACCGCCCCCCTCACCGAGCTGTCCCCCGACCAGCGGGTAGGCAAGAACGCCGACGGTCCTCATCCGGGCGACGTGATCGTTACGAACAATATTTGGAAGACCTATGAGATGGGCGACCAGCAGGTGCATGCCCTGCGAGGCGTCGACATCCGCATTCGCCATAACGAATACGTCGCCATCATGGGGCCGTCGGGTTCCGGCAAATCGACGCTGATGAATCTGATCGGCTGCCTCGACTCCCCTACCCTCGGCCAGTACTGGCTGAATCAGCACGACGTGTCGCAGCTGAACGACGATGAGCTCGCCCGCATCCGCAACAAGGAGATCGGGTTTGTCTTCCAAACCTTCAATCTGCTCGCGCGTGCGACCGCGCTGCACAACGTCGAGCTGCCGCTGATCTACAACGGAACACCTGCCGCCCAGCGCACGGAGCGGGCCAAGTCCGTGCTGGAGAGCGTGAATCTGGGCTCGCGTATGAACCACAAGCCGAATGAGCTCTCCGGCGGACAGCGGCAGCGCGTCGCCATCGCCCGCGCCCTGGTCAATAATCCGAGCATCATTCTGGCCGATGAACCCACCGGGAATCTTGATTCGAAGACTTCGGTTGAGATTATGGCGCTGTTTGACGAGCTGTATGCGCGGGGCAACACGATCGTGCTGGTGACACATGAGCCGGATATCGCGGATTTTGCCCACCGGGTGATTTCCATTCGTGACGGTTCTGTGGAGAGCGATGGCCCGAGCCGTCGATCGCGCCAGCACTAGGCGAGGCATCTGCTTTCCCCGGAGTGCCTCGTTGCTCCAGGCAAACAGCGGATTCCTCCGCTGCGCTGCGGAATGACAAGGGAAGATGGGTTGCAAGCGATGGCAAGGGAAGATGGGTTGCAAGCGATGGCAAGGGAAGCTGGGTTGCAAGCGATGGCGAGGGAAGACTAGCGGCATTTGACGCGATGAGCAGCGACGGCGGAGGGCATCTGCTTTCCCGGAGTGTCTCGTTGCCGCAGGCAAACAGCAGATTCCTCCGCTGCGCTGCGGAATGACAAGGGAGGGCTGAGGAAGGGCAAGTGAAGCTGGGGAATGCGGGCGAGAGGCGATCAGTCCTTAACGCCAGGGTCGTCACAGCCTTCAGGGTGTTCCACCTCCGTTGCACATCCGGGAAGAGGCGCAGCATCTAAACTCCACGCAGGAGGTATGCGTGCGGCGATTGTTTCTCTTCCTGCTTCTGCTGGTCTGGCTTCGGCCGGCACTCGCCGCTGACGCTCGCTTCGACCTCGTTGGGCCGAAGATCGATGTCCGGGTGACGCGCGGTATTGGTCCCAACCAGCAGACGCTGCCGATCGCCTCTGTGCCGAACTTGCAACCTGGAGACAAGCTGTGGATCCGCCCGGATCTGCCCCCCAGCCAATCGGTGAGGTACCTGCTGATTTGTGCCTTTCTGCGCGGGACGACGAATCCGCCCCCGGAGAACTGGTTTGTCCGTGTCGAGACATGGAAGAAGGAAGTCCGCGAGGAAGGCGTCTTTGTCACCGTGCCCCCTGAGGCGGAACAGGCTGTCATGTTTATGGCGCCGGAGACTGGCGGAGACTTCGCGACCCTGAAGTCCGCTGTGCGAGGCAGACCGGGCCTTTTCGTCCGTGCCTCACAAGACCTGAACGAAGCGGGGTTCGAGCAGGCCCGGATTGAACGCTACCTTGCGGATATCCGCCGCGTTCCGCCCACTGACACCAACGAACTGCAGCGCCGCTCGGACTTGCTGGCCCGCACGTTAAACCTGAAGCCCAATGCCGACTGTTACAAAAAGTCAACCGATCTCCAGTTCACCTGCCTGACCCAGACCGGGACGCAGACGCTGTTGGACGACGGTCATGGGCAAAACATCGCGAGCGCGCTTTCGAATGGTCCCACCTCGGATCTCATTCAAGCCACGAGCTATACCGGAATTGCCGGCGCCGGTCTCTATTCGGCCTATGTCGGGGCGATCGTTGATCTGATCCGGCTGATGGGCAGCCTGCACACGGCACAATTCCAGTACATTCCGGCAATCGCCTTTCCCCAGGGCGAGGCGCTGAACCTGCGGCTGAATACGCCGCCGTCGTTCCATAACCCGAAGTCCGTGCTCGTGGTTGGGCTGCCAAGCGTACACACCGCGGACAAGCCGCCTCTGCGTCCGGCGAACGCCAACGATGTGGCGTGCCTGCTGAAGCCTAAGGTGGTGCTGGCTATTGAAGGGGCTCCTCTCGTTTTTTCTACGGACTTTGCCACGGGTCTTGTGCTGCACCTGAACACGCCACCGAATACGGCTGTACAGCCGGATATTCCGCTTGCGGCCGACGCCTTTGAAGGCGGTCTTGTTCTCCAGCATGCACCGGAACACCATACGCCGTTGCGGGATCAGCGGCCCCTTGTCGGTGGGCCGCCGGCAAAGTCGGCCCAGACAAATGCATCCGCAGAAAAGGGCTCCAACCTTCAGCCAGATCCCGTGATGCTGACAGGCACGATTCAGGGACATTGGGGCTTTGACCCGTTTGTTGGGCCCACGGTTCCCCTACAGCAACTGCCCGGGGGCAACTGGCACATCCTGAATGACGATGGAAGTTCTGGGGACATCATTGCCGGCAAGACGGCCCAACTCCTGCTGGATTCCACGGGAAACGCCTGTGTGCACACGGTGGCCGTGGACCCTTCGGACAACCAGGACCCGATGCTGCTGCAGTTCAAGCAGGAACCGAGGCCCGATCATAAGGTGCTGCTTGCTGTGAGCCTCCCCGATGGTCGCCGACTCAATCCCGGGAATCTGCATCTTGCCATTCAGCAGTACGGTCAGCCGCAACCGGACGCGGTAGCCGCGCAGACGTTCGCCGATCCGCCGCACCTGGACAAAGTCGCCCT
>CAXTGN010000392.1:0-5245 GCA_964243455.1 uncultured Acidobacteriaceae bacterium | reverse complement strand
GTGAGCTCCGACTTCGAGTTCTTCCCGGAGCAGCGCCGGCCTGCCCTCCTGTTCCAGCCGGACGCGTGCTCGTATGATTCAGTAGGCGTGAACGGCACCCAAGCAGAAGCACCTACGGCAGAGCCGATGGCAGATCCGGGCCGGCGTTTCGGGTCGCGGGGATGGTTCTATCTGATTGCGTTTTTTCTGGGCGCCGCCCTGCCTGTGACCGGCCTGCTGTTGCTTGGACGATCGGTGTGGTTTCTGGATCACAGCACATACCCGGCTTTGGCTATGGTGGGGTACGGCCAGTCCCTGAAGGGGGCGAATTGCGAGATCCTGATCTATGGCGATTCTTCGGCCATGACGGGCCTCGACCCGAGAATCATCGAGAGGGCGACCGGCATGACCGCGTGCAACATCGCCGAGGGCACGACGATTCAGAACGTGACTGGCAGCGACCCGCCGCTGCAGAACTACCTCGCGCACAACGCGCCGCCGCGGATTCTGCTGACCTCCTGGACGCCCACCCTCTTTGCGCCGGACCGCCCGCCGCAGCAGTTTTACAGCGTGGAGGGGATGAATTATGTGTGGCGCTTTGGCACAGGTCTGCGTCCGTCCATGCAGACCCTGCAATGGACATGGAGCTACCTGGGATGGCTGTGGGATACAGCCAGGGACACGCGCGGGCGGTGGTTCTCACGAACGCCGATCCGGGCCACGCACCCGCAGCTTCTGCGGGCGCAGCGCCACGGCCAGTTTCCCTACCCCATACCTCCGGAGACGCACTGCACGAAGAACTACGAGGAGGTTGACCTCCAGGCTCATCCTGAGAGCGTAGAGGCGTTCCGGCGCAAGTACACCACGGCGCAGACGAGGGTCCTCATCGACATGACGCCGGTCCCGGAGTGCGACCCGCTCTATGAGCGGTATGTGTCGCTTGAGAAAGGCACGTACGACAACGTTCTGCAGCGCTACCCCATTCAGGATTTCAACGAGGGCGATGTGCACCTGTCGGCGGCCGGTGCCGATCGGATGTCCCGGGAGGCCGCGGCGCAGGTGTTGGCCGTGCTGCACAGGGAGCCCGGAGGCCCGATCTCCGGGAAGCGGTGACCCTCCGGGCGGGCCTGCAGCGGAGATGTCGCAGCCGCACCATCTAGCATGGAGGCATGGTGAAGATCGAGGAGCAGTCCACAATGCAGGCGGCGGCCGAGACCGCGCGCACAAACTGGGCAGGCAATTACACCTATGAGGCGCAGCGTCTCCTTGAGGCTGCATCGGCGGACGAAGTGCAGCGCCTGCTGCCGCAGTTGAGACGCGGAAAAGCCGTGGGGTCTCGCCATTCGTTCAATCACATCGCGGATACCGAGGACACCCAGGTCGGGCTCTCGGCGCTGAAGTCCATGTCGCTCGACGCGGCGAACAGCTCTGTGACCGTGGGCGCCGGGGTCAGCTATGGCGAGCTTGCACCGTTTCTGGAGGCGCGGGGCTTTGCGCTGCACAACCTGGCGTCACTGCCTCACATATCGGTGGCAGGGGCGTGTGCGACGGGCACGCATGGATCCGGTCTCGGCAACGGCTGCCTGTCTACCGCGGTCGTTGCCATGGAGATGATCCAGGCCGACGGAGAGAAGATCCGGCTGACGCGAAAGGGAGATCCCGACGTGTTTCGCCTGGCGGCGGTCAATCTTGGCGCTCTCGGGGTCGTCACGAGCGTGACACTTGCGGTCGGGCCGACGTACCAGGTTGCGCAGACGGTCTACGAGGGTTTGAGCTTCGACGAACTCGAGGGCAATCTCCGCGCGATCTTCAGCGCGGCGTACAGCGTCAGCCTGTTTACGGACTGGCAGGAACATCGCGTGACCCAGGCGTGGGTGAAACACAAGGTCAGGGATGCGGGAGACCACGTTGCTTCCCATACTTTTTTCGGTGCGAGGAGGCAGGCGGCGAAGCTGCATCCGCTGCCCAACCTGTCCGCCGAGAACTGCACGGAGCAGGAGGGGATCCCCGGCCCCTGGTGTGAACGCCTGCCCCATTTTCGCCTGGATTACACGCCGTCCGCCGGGGCGGAGATCCAGACCGAGTACTTCGTTCCTTTCGACCAGGCTTATGGTGCAATACGTGCGATCGAGGCACTCCGCGACGAGATCACACCGCACCTGCTGATCAGCGAGCTGCGGGCCGTCGCGGCCGACGACCTCGCGATGAGCATGTGCTCCGGGCGCGAGTCGCTTGGGCTGCACTTTACGTGGAAGCAGGAGATCGAGGCCGTCCGAGCGCTGCTGCCAAAGATCGAGGCAAGGCTGGCGCCCTTTGCCGCGCGCCCGCACTGGGCCAAGCTCTTCACCATGAGCCCGGAGCATGTACGGCGACTGTACCCGCGCTTCGCTGCGTTCGAACAGCTCGTTCACGAGTTCGATCCGGGCGGGACGTTTCGGAACAGGTACCTGGAGGAGCTATTTGGAGCGTAGGCGGTGCAGGACGTCTAGGAGTCAGCCCGCAGCACGTCGTTGGATGAACTTGTTCCCGGCGTGGCGAAGCTTTGCGTGGAGCTGCGGCCATCCGGATTGGTCACGGTAAGCGTGTATGGGCCTGGCGTGCTGTAGGGCAGCGTCAGCGTGAAGGCCGTGCCCGTGGGTTGGGAGACGGTGACGCCCTCCACAATCTGCGCAACCCCGTCTCTTACCTCCACGTGGAAGCCGGTGACAAAGTCATGCCCCCCCACCGAGTACACGGTGTCGCTGACCGACTCTACGCTGATCACGTGGGGGCCTCTCGGGCCCAGGCTGCCCCTGTCTACCATGCGATCCTCCTCATCTGGCGTGCTGAGGATGAGATGCCGAATGCGCGCTACTTCTCGCTGCTCGGGGGCGCGAGTCCCTTGAGCCGCATGTAGAGCGCGAGTGTGGCGTACTGCTCGTTGTCATGCGACACCGTGCCCCACAGGAGACCGATCCTGGAACGCTTGCCTGACCCCGCGGTCAGCATCTCCGTCGCATTCGTGTCGGTCAACGACGCCATCGCCCCATCGCAGGTGGCGAAAGAGGCTTGCAGCGCCTGTACAAAGACTGCCTTGTCTGCTGTGTCTTCGGGCGGCTTGGGAATGGCGCTCATGGCGGTGCCGTTCACCGCGCCACAGGAGTGGCCTTGCGCCTCGATGACATGCTGCACCACGCGTGCAAAGGTGCGGACGTCGGGCGTCGGCTTGTAGCTGTAGTTCTCGGCAGGCATGTTGCTGGCGGCTTTCAGGATGTTGGCTTTGAGGCCGTTGTAGGAGCGCTGGACCTCGGCCGCCGGACCGCTAGGACCTCCGGGCGTTTGCGCGCCCATCGCTCCGGTTGCCAAACACGCCATCAATCCCCTACAAAGAACTGCTTTGCATCCGCGCACTCAAACCTCCAATGGTCTCGCTCACAGCCTAAACGCTAACCCATGTCAGGCGTCCAGAAATCCAAGCAGGGCGATACGGATACCGTGGGTGCTTGCCTGCTGTGGCGCGTTGAACCGGGGATGCCGCGTCCCTACTCTTCGGCGGGGCCCGAGCGGTGATCCACGACGGTAAAACCTTCTGGAAGGGCAAAGAAGCGGGTTTCCGGCTCCTGGGTTGTGAGCTCCGTGACCGTAAACACCTGGCGGCCCATCGCGGGGCCCTCGAGGCGGGAGCGCAGGTTGACACCGAGCTGGGCGGAGTACCAGAACTCCCGCACACTCACCATGGGCTGGTCGTTTCCATTGGCGCCGGCTGCGATGGTGATCGTCTCGCGAGTTCCCTTCACCGGCAGCCCGGCTACATCGCTCTCGCCCAGGTCTTCATGGACCAGAACGCCTTCCCCGCCCGGCAACGGGCCGGAAGGGTGCGTCATAGGCTTGTATTCCCGGGTTGTGGAGCCGTTGTAGCGAAGGAGATCGCAGCGTTTGGGGCCCGTGAAGCAGTTGAAAAGCGTACCCGCATTCGGGTCCGCGATCTGGATCAGATTCATGATCGACGGGATCTTGCTGCCCTTTGGCGCAAGCAGCCAGCGCTCCTGATAGATCCGGCCCCCGGAGTCCCGCATGATGCGCCGGCTGTTGGCTACCGTGTAGGAGCCGCCGCCGAACATGGGCTTGGCCCATTCGGTTTCCAGCACAAGGCTGAACGGCGCGTTCGCTTTGGGCGGAATAAAGATGCTTTCCAGGGTTTCGCGCGTGCCACCGTCCGCTGTGGCGACCACGGGAGGCGTGTTCGGCGACGCCGGCACCTGGGCGGTAGCTTGCAGCAGCCCGGCAGACCCGCCCAGAGACATAGCCAAGACCACCGCAGAGGACCGGAAGACGCTCGGCAGGGGCATCGGGGAACCTCGCCGCCAATGCTACGCTCGCCGGCGGCACCACGAAAACAAAACCGATCGTCAGCCTCCTGCGATCGCTCCGACGATGAGAAACGGCTCCTGTCCTCTCGCGACGGCTGAGGGTAAGGCGTCATCCGGACCCAGGTGCGAAAGGTCCTGCTCACAGGCGAAGAAACGAATGAAGGGCCTGCGCAGCCGGGTCGTGTGGTCCCGCAGACAGCCTTCCAGCATGGGATAGCGTGCTTCCAACGCGTCCAGGATCGCTCGCTGCGTCACCGGGCCTGATACCTGGAGATCGAGCGTGTGCGCGCAGCCAGCCAGGCGGCACAGATTGCCCGGCAGTTCCACCTGAACCGATGCCGTCATGGCAGGGTCTGTGCCTCTACGGAGAGCACCGCGGGCAGATCTCGCACGATCGCCTGCCAGTTGTCGCCGCCGTCGGGTGACGCATACACCTGCCCGCCTGTGGTGCCGAAGTACACGCCGCAGTCATCCAGAGTGTCTACCGCCATGGCGTCCCGTAGGACATTTACGTAGCAATTGGCCTGCGGGAGACCCTTGCTCAGCGGCTCCCATTGGTCCCCACCGCTGCGGCTGCGGTACACGCGGAGTTGACCGTCGAGCGGGTAGTGTTCCGCGTCGCTTTTGATCGGCACGACATACACCGTCTCCGGTTGATGGGCATGGACGTCGATGACGAAGCCGAAGTCGGTCGGCAGATTGCCGCTGACCTCGCGCCAGTTCTCGCCCGCATCGTCGGACCGCATGACGTCCCAGTGCTTCTGCATGTACAGGGTCCCCGGCCGCGCGGGGTGCATGGCGACATGGTGCACACAGTGCCCGACTTCGGCCGTGGGATTGGGGATGTACCTGGAATGGAGCCCGCGGTTGATCGGCTTCCAGCTCTCACCGCCATCGTCGGTGCGGAAGGCGCCTGC
>CAXTGN010000391.1:0-5250 GCA_964243455.1 uncultured Acidobacteriaceae bacterium | reverse complement strand
CCGCGGGCCTCTTCCTGATTACCCGTGCCGCCGCCGAAGGCGTCCGCGTCTTCGCCGTCTCCATCGTCGTCTCCATCGCGATCGGGACAGGCGACGTCCTATCGATCGGCATCATCACCGCGCTCACGCTGCTCTACACCTTTGAAGGCGGCCTCGCCGCAGTCATCTGGACCGACGTCGTGCAGATGGGCATCTACGTCCTCGGCACCGTCGTGGCGCTGATCTCGCTGGGCCACCATATCCCCGGCGGCTGGGGCACCATCACGCAGGTCGCCTCCGCAGCCGGCAAGTTCCATACCTTTAACTTCGCCCTGAACCTGACCCAGTCCTACACTTTCTGGGCCGGCCTCCTCGGCGGCACCTTCCTCACCATGGCCTCGCACGGCACCGACCAGCTCATGGTCCAGCGCCTGCTCGCCGCTCGCAGCCTCCGCGAATCGCAGCTGGCCCTGCTCAGTTCCGGCGTCGTCATCTTCATGCAGTTCGCCTTTTTTCTTCTCATAGGCGTCGGGCTCTGGGTCTTCTATGGCGCAAGCGCTGCTGGTACCTTCCGCTCCAACGACTACATCTTCCCCACCTTCATCACCCGCGAAATGCCCACCGGGGTCGCCTGCATGCTCGTCGCCGCCATCCTCGCCGCCGCCATGAGCAATCTCTCGGCTGCCCTCAACTCCCTAAGCTCCACCACCGTCATCGACTTCTACATCCGCGCCCGTCCTGAGGCCTCCGACCGCGAGCGCGACCTGATTGCCAAGTCTTCCACCGTCCTCTGGGCCCTCGTTCTTTTCGCCATCGCCATCGTCTCGCTCCACGCCGGCGGCAAAGGCCACGTCGTCGAAATCGGCCTCTCCATCGCCTCGGTCGCCTACGGGTGCCTGCTCGGCGTCTTCCTCCTCGGCACCCTCACCTCGCGTTCT
This sequence comes from uncultured Acidobacteriaceae bacterium, assembly GCA_964243455.1. Lineage (GTDB taxonomy): Bacteria > Acidobacteriota > Terriglobia > Terriglobales > Acidobacteriaceae > Granulicella. Next base: position 4,333 of record CAXTGN010000391.1, on the reverse strand, counting down.
TCGAAGTACGGCGCGAATCAGACCGGCACCGCCGTCGGCATGCTCACCGGCTTCGCCCTCAATTTCTGGCTTTGGCAGGGCACCTTCCCGGTCCACCTCGGTCCGCTCACCATCCCGCACATCGCCTTCACCTGGTACGTCCTCATCGGTGCCGCCGTCACCTTCGCCGTAGGCGCCTTCGCCAGCCTGCTCCTGTCAACGTCCCGGACCAGAACATTGAAAGCAACGACTGCCGCCACGCTTTTGCCTTTCATTTTCTTGTCATTCTCCGAACGGAGAACCTGCTTTGCGCAGGCACATATCCAATTCGATCCCAAAAAACAAAACAACGACCCCCACACCCCCAGCCCCACCACCCTCGCCCTCCCTCTCATGTTGTCATCCCGCAGCAAAGCGGAGGGATCTGCTTTCCTTTCTCTGGCAAGAACGCCCCAGGCACCCACCGCACCACAACAGCCCACGACACAATCGCAGGACCCCACAAAACAACACAACGCCCCCCGAACCCCCAACCCCGCCAATCTGCCCGCCCAGCCTATGGAAGTCAGCGCCCAGCCCACCGCCGACTTCAGCCAGGTCTCGCAACTCATCACGACGGCCATCGGCAAACACCAACTCCCCGGCGCCGTCGTCGTGGTCGGCCACGGCGGAGAAGTCGTCTTCCATCAGGCCTACGGCAACCGCAAACTCGACGGCGAACCCGGCCCGGACGGCGCACCCAGCCCCGCCGAGCCCATGACCGAAGACACGATTTTCGACATGGCCTCGCTCACCAAGTGCATCGTCACCGCCACCGCGGTCATGCAGCTCTACGAGCAAGGCAAGCTCGACCTCGACAGCCCCCTGGAACGCTACCTCCCCGAGTTCAACCCCACGCACGATCCGCAACGCGCGCAGGTCACCCTGCGCCTGCTCCTCACCCACTTCTCAGGCGAAGCCCCCGATATCAATCTGAAGGACGCCTGGGGTTTCACCGCCCCCGACAAGGCCGAAGGGCTCCATCGCGCCCTCACCAGCCCCCTCGCAGGCACCCCCGGCACAAAGATGGTCTACTCCGACATTAACTTCATCCTGCTCGGTGCGTTGGTCGAGAAGCTTAGCGGCCTGCGTCTCGACGACTACGCCCAACAGCACATCTTCAAGCCGCTAGGGATGGAAGACACTCGCTACCACGTCTTCAATGAATCCTGCGGAGCAACTGGGAAACTCGGTGCTGCGGTAGTCGTCACCCTTGACCCGCACTCTCTCTATGAAGTGGCCTGCCCAATAGGGACCTGGAACACCATGGACATCCAAAACACCGCGCCCACCGCCCACGACGACGAAGGCACCGCCGCCACCAACCCCGACTTCAACCACCTCCTCCGCGGCACCGTCCACGATCCCACCACCCGCCGCATGGGCGGCGTCGCCGGCCACGCCGGCGTCTTCTCCACCGCGCACGACATGAACCTCTTCGCGCAGGCCCTGCTTGACCGCTACGCCGGCCGCCCCAGCAAGTTCCCGCTCAAGCGCAAGACCCTCATGCTCATGGCCCAACCCCAACAACCCGGCAACACCCCCTTCCAGGTAGGCCAGCACTTCCGCGCCGATCAAGGCGCCCAACAGGCCCAAAACGTGGGTGCCCCATCTTCGCCGACGGCCTCATCGTCGGCTAAGGTGGGCCCGCAAGACGCCAAATCGGCCCCAAACCCCCTCCTAAGCCCCAACTACCCCGCCATCAAGGACCAACCCCTGCGCGGGTTCGGCTGGGACATCGACTCCGGCTACTCGAAACCCCGCGGCCGCATCCTCCCCATCGGTAGCTTTGGCCACACCGGCTTCACCGGCACCTCGCTCTGGCTCGACCCCCAATCCGACACCTTCGTCCTCCTGCTCTCGAACGCCATCCACCCCCACCCCGGCGCGGCGATCTCCAACCTCCGCGGCGAAGTTGCCTCCGCCGCCGCCCTCGCCCTCAACCTCTACCCCGACCAAAACCCGTCCACAACGCAAGGCACCACCGCAGGCTTATCTCCGTCCACCCCTCAGGCCCTGTCATCTCGACCGGAGCGCGCAGCGCGCAGCGGAGAAACCCCTGTATTCGCCCTCGCCCAAGCCAACCTAGATACCCAAAGCCGGCCATCTCGACGGGAGCGCACAGCGCGCGGTGGAGAGACCCCCGTCTTCGCCCCCGCCCAGGCCAACCTAGATACCCAAAGCCCGTCATCTCGACCGGAGCGCGCAGCGCGCAGCGGAGAAGCCCCTGTACTGTTCCCCGCCCAAGCCCAGGCGGCCCCCCAACCTGTCACCCAGCTGAAAAGCGAAGCGCCCTCAAGCAGCCCAGGGATCACGGGAGAAGCCGTCGCGCCCTTGAACAGGATTTCCCGGCCATCGCGTGAGCGCTTGTTGCCGGCGAGCTACAGTCCACCTCTCACCGCCACCAATGCACTCTCACCGATCCAGACTCTTCTCACGTCAACGAACAACGAAGGACGAACAACGAACAACGAAAACACCCCCGTAAAGACCGGCATCGACGTCCTCGAATCCACCCACTTCGCAGCCCTCGCCCACCTCAGCCCCGTCCCTAAAGACCCGCTCCGCCTCGCCCTGCTCACCAATCAAACCGGTCTCGACAGCCAGGGCCGCCGCACCATCGACATCCTCGCCACCGATCTCCCCAAAGCCCTTCCAAAGGCCAGACTCGTCGCCCTCTTCAGCCCCGAGCACGGCATCTTCGGCCAGCAGGACACCGAGCACCTCAACGCCGAAACCGACCCTAAAACCGGTCTCCACGTTACCTCGCTCTACGGCGCGCACGAGGCCGACCGCCGCCCCTCCCACGACCAGCTCAGAGACCTCGACGCCGTCGTCATCGACCTCCAGGACGTCGGTCTCCGCTGCTACACCTACGAGACCGTGCTCGGCTACTTCCTCGAAGCCGCCGCCACCGAAGGCAGCCAGTTCCACCACGACCTGCGCATCGTCGTCCTCGATCGCCCCAACCCCCTCGGCGGCAAATCCGTCGCTGGACCGACCTCCGACCCCGGCACTGAGAGCTACATCAATTACATGCCGCTGCCTCTCCAGCACGGCCTCACCCTCGGCGAGCTCGCCCGCTACATCAACAGCACGAAGCACCTCAACACCGACCTCACAGTGGTCCAGATGGAGGGCTGGCACCGGTCCGAGTTTTTCGATGAGACCGGCCTGCCCTGGACACCTCCCAGCCCCAACCTCCACACCCTGACCGCCGCCACGGTCTACCCCGCCACGGCGATGCTCGAACTCACCAACTTGTCGGTTGGCCGTGGAACCCCGCTGGCCTTCGAGGTCTTCGGAGCCGATCCGGCGACCGCGCCATGGCTCGATCCGCAGGTTGTTATAAAGGCCCTTTCTCCGTGCAGGAATGCCAAACTTGCATTCGAAATTGTGTCGATTTCAGTGCCCGAGGATCGAAACAGGTACCCAGGCCACGGCCACACCTTCCCGGCCATACACATCGTCTTTCCCTCGGAAGACGCGCGCACCGGCTTCGACGGCCCCGCCCTCGGGGCCTGCCTCCTCGGCGTCCTGCACAATCTCTATCCCACGCAGTTTCAGCTAGATAAAAGCATGCGCCTGATCGCAAATCGAGAAACTCTCGATGCAATCACACGCGGCGACGACCCCAAATTCATCGCCCAAACTTGGCAAGCCGAGCTAACGCGCTTTCGACAAAGTCGCCAATCCAGCCTGCTGTACTGAACCGCCTCCAGCTTCTAAATGTTTCTATCCATTGAGTTTAGGCACAGCCCCGTCCAGAAGGATCGGTCCTGCCGACCGTGCGCAGCGCAGCGAGCCGATGAGCAGCCCAACGAGGATGCCGATCAAATCACTCGCGATATCTCGGGTCTCAAGGTACGGAAGGAAGCCATGGGCTTGAACGAGCTCAATCAGGGCAGCCAGCAAAACCAGCTTGGCGACAGCCAGGGCGCGGTGGTGAAACGACGGCGCACCCTCAAGGAAAACCACGCAAAGCAGGGCAAAAAGATAGATGTGCGCCCAGTAGTGACACGGCCCACGAGTGTGCAGGAACAACTTGGCTCGCGTTGGCAGGAAAGAAAGGCAAACCGCTAGAAGCAGAACGCCAATCCGCCAGATGCGGAGCGAAGATCCACGGATGCGAAAGGAAAATGGTGTAGGCACACCGAACTTATCGGCTCGCCACGGACGCTCTTGATGCCACTCTCGGACCAGCGTTGACGGGCGGTGACTCGTCCCGAGACAGTCCCTCAAATTGGCTGCTCGACCGTTGGTTCTGGCTGGTCGGGGCGGAGGGATTCGAACCCCCGACCCTCTGCTCCCAAAG
>CAXTGN010000390.1:0-5256 GCA_964243455.1 uncultured Acidobacteriaceae bacterium | reverse complement strand
CTGGTTGCACCTTCACGAGTTGCAGATGCGGCGCTGGCAGCTGGAATTTCTCGCCATCCCGGCCCCGCCTTTTCAGGAGGACGCTCGGGCGGCCTGGTTCTGCCGTCAATTTCGGCAGCTCGGGCTGCAGCGGCCGCACACCGACGCTGAAGGCAACGCGTTGGCCCTGCTCCCTCCGGGAGCTGATGTGAACGTCAACGGAGCGGTTCTGCTTTCGGCGCATCTCGACACAGTCTTTCCTTCCGGGACGGTATGCGTCCCGCGCGAAGATGGCGCACGCATTCTCTGCCCAGGCGCTTGCGATAACGGCGCCGGGCTAACGGCGCTGCTGGCCATCGCCGCCGCCATGCAACATGCGGAGCTGCTGCCGGCGTGTCCGGTCATCTTCGCAGCCAATGTGGGCGAAGAAGGGGAAGGCGATCTGCGCGGCATGCGGCACCTGTTTGCACGCCCTCCCTTTGATCTCACGCCGGAGGTCATGATCGCTCTGGAGGGAGCTGGAAGTGGTCTTGTCGTCGACCGCGCTCTTGGCAGCCGTCGTTTGCGCGTGATGGTTACCGGCGCAGGGGGTCACTCGTGGGCGGACGCACGCCGTCCCAACCCGATCCTCGCTCTCAGCGCCGCACTCCTCGCCGTCGCACGCCTGTCGCTGCCGTCCCAGCCGCGCACCGTCCTGAACGTGGGCACGATGCAGGGCGGCACCTCGGTCAATTCGGTTCCGGAGACGGCGTCTGCTCAGCTCGATCTGCGGTCGACCTCGGAACGCGAGCTCGACCGACTGGAAATGACGGTGCTCCACACCCTTTCCGCCGAGATCGCTGCGGAGACCCGCAACAGCGCCGAAGACGAAAGGCTGCAGCTCAGCGTGGAACGTATCGGCGCACGCCCCGTCGGCGCGTTGGCGCCAGATTCACCCCTGCACGACAGCTTGCGCGCCGTTGACCGTCATCTTGGCATCACGACCGATACCCGGATCGGTTCCACGGACGCGAACCTGCCTTTATCGCAGGGTATTCCTGCGCTGGCCATCGGCGCCGGGGGCATCGGCGGTGGTCTGCACTCCACGGTCGAATGGTTCGACCCCACCGGGCGAGAGCTTGCCATGCGTCGCATCCTCTTGTTGCTCCTGGACGCCTGCGCCACTGTCTCGCGACAAGGCCGCGCGACAGAGACTCACCCGCCGCTCGGTTAGACTCGTGGCGTGACCCACTCCAATCTGAAAGAGGCAAGCCGCAGAAGGTTGCGCTTTGCCGGAATCTTCTTCTTCCTGGCTCCGGCTTTGACTTGTACGGCCCAGCAGCCGCCCGCCGATACCCTGTTTATCCACGGTGATATTCTCACGGGCGCTCACCTGAAGCCTGGAGACAAGGATCCACTGCCGGCCAGAGTCCATGCACTCGCCGTGCGTGACGGGCGGGTTGTGGCTGTCGGCGATGACCCTACGATCCTTGCCCTTAAAGGCCCCCAAACGGCGATTGTGGATCTCGGGGGCGCCTTCGCCATGCCTGGCTTTAACGATGCGCACACGCACATGGCCTCGGCGGGTCAACAACGGCTCAGTGTGGACCTGGTCGGCACAAAGAACCTGGCCGAGATGCAGGACCGGGTTCGCATGTACGTTGCCACCGCGAAGCCCGGCCAGTGGATTCTGGGTGGGGGCTGGGATCACACCCTCTGGGCTTCGAGGGCGCTGCCAACGCGCGCCGACCTGGACGCGGTCACCGCCGGGCATCCCGCGCTGCTGATCCGTGTCGACGGTCATATCGGAGTGGCCAATACAGCTGCACTCTATGCCGCAGCCATCACGGCGCAGACACCCGACCCCGAGGGCGGCAAGATAGACCGAGGGTCGGACGGGCAGCCGACCGGCATCATTCGCGAGGCGCCCGCGTTGGCGCTGCTCCAGGCGCACATCCCCAAGCCCGACTATGACACCCGCAAGCGGGCGCTTCGGCTGTCCATCGAGAACGCCCTTGCCCATGGCGTCACCAGTGTTCAGGATTTCTCGGACTGGGACGATTGGCTGGTGCTGGAGGAGTGGGAACACAACGGCACGTTGCCCCTGCGATTCGCCGAGTGGATCGCCTTTGATACGCCTCTGAGCATTCTTCAACAACGCCGCGCCAGCCATCCCGCGAACGACCCGCTGCTGCACCTCACCCAGCTGAAAGCGTTCATGGATGGCTCGCTCGGCTCGCGCACTGCGGCACTTAACGCGCCCTACAGTGACGATCTGGACAACGCCGGACTGCCGCGATACGAGCAGGAACGGTTGAACCAACTCGCGAGTGAGCGCGCCCAGGCCGGCTTCCAGCTTGGTTTTCACGCCATTGGAGACCGCGCAATCGACATGGCTCTCAACGCGTTTGAAGCCGCCGAGCAGGTTGCCACGCTCGACAACCGGGCGCAAGCGGGAACCTGTGGTAATGTGCTTCCCGAAGGTTCCGTGGCGTATTCAGGCCCTCCTTGTGATCCCAACCTTCCTCCAAGAAACGCCTCAGCTGACCCGCTCGACTTCCGTTTCCGCATCGAGCACGCCCAAGTGGTCTTCCCCGGCGCTTTCGACCGGTTTGCACACCTCAGCGTGATCGCCTCCATGCAGCCCAGTCATCTGCTCACAGATATGGCCTGGGCCGGACAACGACTTGGGCCGGAGCGGTCGACCAGAGCGTATGCGTGGCGTTCTTTCCTCAATCACGGAGTGACACTGGCCTTCGGCACGGACTACCCCGTCGAATCCATATCTCCGTTTCGCGGGCTCTACGCCGCGGTCACCCGCCAGAACGAGGCCGGCACGCAGACGTTTCAAACGCAGGAACGGCTTTCGATCAACGAGGCCATCTTCGCCTACACGCAGGCGTCGGCGTATGCCGAGTTCCGCGAGGCGCAAAAAGGGCGTCTCGAGCCGGGGTACCTGGCCGACATCGTTGTGCTCGACCGCGACATCACCAAGGCCTCCCCGCGCGAACTGCTGCAAACCCGAGTGTTGCGTACGGTTGTGGGAGGCACAACCCGGTTCCAGGCGGGCAAATCTGACGCCGCGCAGGGGGGAAAGGCCCCCGCGAGACCACAGCCATGAGGGGCTCTTCTCGCCCGGAACGACGAACCCTACTCGCCCATGCCCTGCTCATTGCAGTGACGATCGTCTGGGGCGCGACCTTTCCCTTGGTAAAAGCAGCCCTGCGCGAGGCGTCGCCCTTCGTCTTCAACTTATTGCGCATGGCGCTTGCTTCGGTCCTTCTGTACGCGGGAAACCGCAACAGCCTCCAGAACATGTCCAGGCAGCAGATCGAGCTGAGCGCGCTAGCCGGGCTCTGCCTCGCCCTCGGCTATGAATTCCAGAGCACGGGACTAGCTCGAACCACGCCGTCCAAGTCGGCGTTCCTCACAGGACTGGTGGTGGTCTTCGTACCGCTGCTCAGCCTGATTCCCGGCCTTCGATCGCCCGCAACACCGCGTCCCCATCTCCTGGCCTATGCCGGAGCTCTGGTTGCGTTCTTGGGCATTGTTCTGCTCACCAGCGATCCAGGCGCAGGCGCGGCTTTGCTGTCCGGCATGCACCGGGGCGAGTGGCTGAGCCTGGCCTGCGCGGTGGCCTTCGCCATCCACCTCCTTACCCTGGCTCGCGCTGCGAAGGTGATGCCGGCGCGAGCTCTCGGAACGCTTCAGATCATCTTTGCAGCCCTTGCCATGCTGGTCTTTCTGCCCCTGGACCGGACACCCCGGCTTCACTGGACGCCGATTGTCGTGATTGCGCTCGCGATCACGGCGATCCTTGCCACCGCGGCCGCGTTCACGATCCAGAGCTGGGCGCAGCAGCACCTCCCTGCTTCGCATACCGCGCTGATCTTCACCCTCGAACCGATCTTCGCGTGGCTGACGTCATTGTTATTCCTTGGAGAACGCCTCGGACCCCGTGCGCTTATCGGTGCGGGATCGATTCTTCTCGGGATTGTTCTGGCGGAACTTGGGCCAACCGCACTTTCCGAAGCCGCTATCCTACCCTTGGAACCTTGACGACAGTTTCGGCGACTTTTCGCCCCAACACGCGTCTACTAATTGATTCGAGGAATCCAATTGACAGTGCATGTCGGTTGCATTCCCTGCAGCATCTTCGGCCAACCCATTTGCGCAAGAGGACTCACACTTTCATGGCTTTGAACAACACATCTGACGGCGATCTGCGCTCGGGCCTTCGCCGCCGCCTGACGCCCGCGACCACCTTTATGACCCTTGGTGCTCTTTCCGCGCTGGTACTGGCCGGCTCCATGCTTACCGGCAGAGTCAGCGGGAAAGAAGGCCAGGCGGTCAACTCCAGCGACGCCCGCCCCCTGACGATTCCGTCGCCGGTCACGCTCTCGAACGGCTTTTCAACCATCGTGAAGCAGGTTGGCCCGGCCGTTGTGAATATCAATACGGAGTCGACCCCCAAACAGCAGCCCAACACCCCAAGACGTGGACGGCGCGCTTTGCCCAACCCGGACGGTGACAGCGGTGGCGACGGCGGCGGTGACATGCAGGACTTCTTCAACCGCTTCTTCGGTGGCGGTGGGGGAGGACAACAGGATCAGGGCACACGCCGTGCTCTCGGTTCCGGCTTTATCGTTGACCCACGCGGGTACATCATCACAAACAATCACGTCGTGGATAAAGCCGATCACATCTACGTGAAGCTTTCCACGGATCCCGACAACCCGACCGACGAGGGACGTCCGGCGAAGGTGATCGGCACCGACCCGTCCACGGACATCGCGGTCATCAAGATCGAGAACCCGCAGCCCCTGCCCACCATAAAGTTGGGCAATTCCAGCGGTGCTCAGGTAGGAGACTGGGTGCTCGCCATTGGGAGCCCCTTCGGTCTCTCCAAGACCGTTTCAGCGGGCATCGTCTCTGCGGTGAACCGTTCCAATCTGGAACAAGGCCCAGAGGGCGCGCCCGACGCCACGCAGTTCCAGCGCTTCATCCAGACCGATGCCGCCATCAATCCCGGCAATTCCGGTGGACCGCTGGTGGACATGGCCGGCGAGGTCATTGGGATGAACACCGCGATCTACACCAGCGCGGCCGGTTCGGAGGGTGTCGGCTTCGCCCTTCCCTCCAACATCTTGATCAACGTCTATAACCAGCTCATCAGTCCCAGTCATAAAGTGACGCGCGGTTCCATCGGGATTCAGTTTCAGGCAGCGCAGAACTCGGCCGTGGGCCGCGTCTACGGATTTGCAAACGGTGGGGTGCGGATCTCGACGGTAACGCCCA
>CAXTGN010000389.1:0-5261 GCA_964243455.1 uncultured Acidobacteriaceae bacterium | reverse complement strand
CGTCGTACCGGCCGCAATGTGTAGAGTGATGTCCTCAAGGATGGGGCGGTCGCTGCTGTAAGCAAAGCTGACGTGCTCAAAATCGATGTCTCCGCGCAGCTTCGGAGCCTCCTTCGCATCGGGCGCGTCACGCATCTCGCCATCGCTCTCGATAACCTCCTTGATGCGCTCGTAACCGACATCGGCCTTTGAGTACGAGTCCATGATCTTGGAGATGTCCTGCATGGGCTTGTACATGCTCTTGATGTAGCTGAGAAATACAGTGATGGTGCCGCCGGTGACGCCTGCCGTCAGCGCGCTGGTCCCGCCGAAGTACAGCACGAGACACGTCCCCACGCCCGTGACGAGACTTACCGCAGGCACCAGGCGGGCCTTCAATCTACGGGCACGCAGGGCAGCTTCAACGGTCTCTAAACTTTCCCCTTCAAGGCGGTGGACCTCGTAATTTTCGCGAGCGAAGGCCTTGACCACGCGAATGGAGCCAAGAACCTCCTGCACCACGGAAAGCATCTTGCCTTCGTGCTGGCGCACCTCGCGGGAGTACTTCTTGACCCGCCGCGTGTACGTGTAGACGATCGCAAACAGAACGGGAACAACCGTCATAGCGATCAGCGTCAAGCGCCAATTAAGGTAGAACAGCACTCCGATCATGCCCGCGATCGTGGCTACGTCGACAATGATGCTGAGCAGGCCGGAGACAATAAACGTCTGAATGGAATCGATGTCCGACGTTACGCGGCTGATCAAATCGCCGGTTTTGGACTGATCGTGATACGCGAGCGAGAGGCGCTGTACCTGTGCATAAAGGCGCCGCCGCAGGTCATGCGTGACCCACTGCCCTACAGTCGTGGTGACCCACTTCTCCCCGTAGGTACATACCGCATCGAGCAAGGCAATAAACAGGACGGCGACACAGGCAAAAAGAAGAATGCTCTTCGGGGAAGAACCGGCGGTTCCTCGGATGAACCGCATGAGCCAGCCATGGGTCTGCTTGTGTCCGATGACGTCATCCAGAACGATCTTGAGCGGCCAAGGACCCAGCACATCGGCAACGCTTTCGCCGGTGATCGCGACCAGGCCGAGCCACAGTTGCGCCCGGTGAGGCCGCAGAAGCTCCCAGATGGAAAGACCTCGACGCCTTGCAACGAAGGGCGCCGGACTCGCAACCGGCTCCGGCCCGGTCAGCGGCTCGGGAGTGACATCAGGATCGCGTTGGCCATCCTGTCGCGTGCTAGCCGGTGCAAAGCTGGGGTCCGAGGGCATAAAAGTTGAGATGCACTGAACCTACCAAAGTTCACCCTTCCTAAGCCGCTGGCTTCCGCCTGATCATTACCGAACAGCTGTTTCGCCTTCTACCTCTCCCGGCTCCGCCTCGCTTTCCTCTCCGAGGTAGGCGTCCAGTTTGTAGCCTGCATCGGCCATTCGTTGGCACTCCGCTCGCAACGCGCCCTCCAGTTCAGCCAATTCCGCCGCAGAGTTCTCATACGCCTCATCGCCGCCCAGCCGGCCGGCGATGCCCAACAACTGCGGAATCTGCAGCCAGCACAGCAGCTCCTCGAAGCTCTCCTTGTTGACGTACGTGGCGTCCTTGCTTTCGTTCAGCCCGGCCAGCCACCGGACATCGCCATTCGCCCAGAAGCTGTCAGCGCGCAGTTCGTCGAGGGCGATTCGGCCGCCGAGCAGGAGGCGGACACGCGCGGCATACCGCCAAGCATCTTCGCCGGCCAGGCCCACTCCGGCAAAGGCTTCTGCCAGCGCAGAACGCATGTCGAGGGTATCGAAGGTGGTCTGACCGTCTGCCGTGCCAGGCAATGCATGGAAGAGCACGTAGGCAAGGATCGGTGTCCAGTTGCGCTCCAAGGGGATCCCGACAGCGGCTCCGGGGACGAAATCCCGGACCGCTGCGGGCCACGCGGCCGAGAAGCCCCGTGCGACACCCGGCAGCGCCCCCGCAGCCTTGATCAGCAGAGTGAGGCCGCGATTGTATGCACGTGCCCCCTTCTCCGGATCCGGCGCGATGGCCGCCAGAAGGTCAGGTGGAGCAATCTCGGTGAGCCGCCAGTAGAACTCGTTTCCAAGCTCGAGGAACCGGTCAACCATGGGGTCTACCGAAGCCTTCACCACATCGTTCTCATTCCCGGGAACCGGGGTCGCATCTGCGGCGATCACCACAGATGCAAGCGCCGGGATTTGCGCCGGTTCCCTGGCGAGCGCCGCGGGTTCTGCGGAAGCTGTCCGGATCCTGGACTCGTTCCCGCCCCGAGCGTTCTCTGAGGCTGTCTGCAGCGCTTCCACCTGCTCGCGGCAAAGCAGCCGGCGCAAGGCGGCGTGCACAGCCTGAAATCGCAGCTTGTTCAGCGCTTCCTGCAGATTCGGTACACCCTGGCCACCCAGAGCATCGCACAGACGATCCCATGGGTGCTCTTCGGTGGAGCGGAGGTCACGCCAGTTCAGCAGAACGGCGTACTGGTAGCCTCGCAGCTCCATATACAAACCGTCATTTCGTAGGTCGGAGGCACGCTTTAGGTACTCGAGTTGGCGCGCATGATCGCGGAAGGCCATGATCGCGTTGTCTTCACCCGGCAATGCGAGGCCTTCCGCAAGCGAACGCTGCCGCAGTTCGCCCGTGCTCTTATTCATGTCCGCGGCAGAGATCCTGATGGTCCCGCCCGTACTGGTGTACGCGTTGTTGTACAGCACCACCGAGCGCTCATCGCCGTTGCGATTGGAGTAGGCGAAGACGTTCTCATTGACCGCACCGTAGCCGGTCCAGAAGTCATACAGGATGAAGTTGGCGCTTTCGGCGAAGATGTAGCGCTTCTTCAGCAACGGCGCAATCTCCGCCTGGTGGCGGGCCACCAGATGCTCATCGGGCCACTCCGTCATACGTGGCATCTTGAACTCCATGCCATAACGCTCGGTGTATCCCTCGATCTGGCCGTGGCCGAACATGGGCAGACCGGGCATGGTACTCATGAGCGTGGCCACGCCGAAGCACTTGTCGCCGCTCCCGAACTGGTCGATGGTGGTTCGCTCGTCCGGGTTGGACATGAAGTTGACATAGCGCTTCAGGATGTCAGGGTCGAACTCGATGGTCTTCTTCAGGTAGCTGCGGTACTTGGCGTTTTCTTCATCGCGGAGCATGTTCATGAATGCCGAGTTGTAGACGCGGTGCATGCCGAGCGTGCGCACGAAGTAGCCTTCCAGCATCCAGAAAGCCTCCGCGAGCAGCAGGGTGCCAGGCACCTCCGCGGCCACGCGATCGACGACCTCGCGCCAGAACTCGGCGGGCATAATGGCGTTGAACTCTTCATCCGTCATGGCGTTTTCAGCGCGTGACGGGATGGAGCCGCCAACGCCAGGAAGCGGGAACCAGAGACGTTGCACGTGGCGCTTGGCCAGCACCATCGCCGCGTCGAAACGAATGATGGGAAACATACGCGCGACGTGCAGGATGGTCTGCATCACCTGCTCACGGACGTACGCCTTGGAGTAATCCAGCTGTGCGGTATCGTTCCAGGCGAAGGTGGTGCCGTCGTTGCCGTGGTAGATGTACCGAGTCTCGCCGCTTGCGTTATAGCGAATGCGAAACGCCACAGCGGCATCGGTCTGATCGTAGTAATGATCGTCGATCTTGATCTCGGCGCGCGAGTCAGCGCTCAGGTCGGGACCGTTGAAGCTGTACGCCGGGTAGGGACTCTCCCACCGCATCACGAACCAGTCCGGGTGTTCGATCACCCAGGGTGAATCGATGCCCATGTGGTTGGGCACCATATCACTCGCCAGCCGGAGACCATACCGCCCCGCGCGGTCACGCAGGTTCTGGTAGGCCGTGTTGCCGCCCAGGTCTTCGGCAATGTTGTATTCCTTGAGCGAGTAGGCCGATGCGACCGCATCGCTCTGCCCGCGCAGGTGCTTGATGCGCTGTGAGGCGACGGAGCGCTCCCAGAGGCCGATCAGCCAGAGGGCCGTCATGCCGCGATCAGCAAGCAGCCGCAGTTCCTCGTCGGGGATCATGTCCAGCTTGTGGATGTGGCGGCCGTACTTGCGGCTAAGCTGCTCCAGCCACACGTAGGTGCTCTTGGCAATCATCACGACGGTGGGCATCCACGCCTGGTCAGCGGAGAATGCCTCGTACTCATTCAATGGGGCTTGGTAATCGGAGGCATAGCCTCGATGACCAGGCTTCAGTCTGCGGATCCCATCGGGCCCAATCTCATACCCGTCTTCAAAACCGATGTACTCGTCACCGCGGAAGCCCTCGCCACCGAAGCCGGGTGCGCCGTGCCGGTAGACGTTCGGCCCGGGAGGATTGAAGCGCATCCAGATCGCGATGTCTTCTTCCTTCACGGTATCGATCGCGAGCAGGATCGTCTTCAGGTCAGCGTCGATGTACTTCGCCCAGTGTTCGCGGATGTAATCCAGCTGCGCGGTCAGCGAATCGGGGCTCAGGCGTTTGGGTGCCTCCAGCGCATCGAGCAGGGTGCCAGCCTCGGGCGACACGGGCGGGCGCGTGGCGAAGAACTGCGGCAGTTCCGCTACGACGCCGCGGTAAGAGGTCTTTTCTTTAAGGTCAGTGTCGTCAAAGAGTTCGCCGAACTGCCGAAAGGCTGGGTTCGCATTAGCCAGGTGCAGCAGCAGCAGCTCTTCGAACGCGGCCTCGCGATTCGGCAAGTCTTCCGTCTCCCCGGATAGCCACTTGGCTGCCGTGGTCTTGCCGGAAAGGACCTCCTGATTCGGAAAGCGCTCGGTGAAGGTGAGCAGAAGTCGGTCCACCTCCGCCTGTCCGTTCTGCGCGCTGAACCATTTCAGTGCTTCGGTCAGGACCTCGGGATCGATTTCCTTGCGATAGCGCGCCACCATAGCGTGGCTCAGTTCGTCGATCAGCCCCATCGCGTAGAGGGCGCCCGCATTGACCTGCTTGGAGGGGTCGGGCACGCCGCCGTTCTCGGCCTCGCGCAGCGTGTTAAGCGCGAGAGCAAGCTTGCGTGCAGCGGCGACATTGGCAAACACGACGTTGCCGGTATAGCTGAAGAGGAGGTCGCCTACGTCCAGCCGCTCACGAAGCGACCGCGCGATATGAAACTCCATGCTCTGTGTACCTCCAAAAGCCGACCGCCGTACCAGCGTATCGGGCGGAACGCGCACACTGAAGCTACCACCCTCGCGCGCCTCCGCCCGAGGCAAAGCAAGACGAAATGCTGACCCGTCTGAGGGCGGAACGGGGGCAAGGGGATGCCTGTAGAGGCGCTCGCCTCTGC
>CAXTGN010000388.1:4847-5276 GCA_964243455.1 uncultured Acidobacteriaceae bacterium | reverse complement strand
TCACGCGTGGTCGAGCGCACGGGCCGCCCCGCGCTCGTGCTCACCCATGACGGCGGCGAGGCGCATGGCTCCGGTCGCTCGGTCCATGGCTTTCATCTCCTTGACGCCCTGACCGCAGCGCATGGCGCTGACGATGAGCCCCTCTTCCTCCGCTTCGGAGGGCACGCGCACGCCGCCGGTTTCGCCTTGCTTTCAGAGCGCGTTCCGCTTCTGCGGGAACGCATGGAGCGTCACGCCGCCTCGCTCGATCCGGCTTCCCTGGAGCTGCTGCAAAGCTGCGACGCCGAGCTCACGCTCCCCGACCTGGATTCGGATTTCTTCGCGGCCTATGAGCGATTTGCCCCGTTCGGCAACGGCCATCCGGAACCACTGTTCTTGGTGCGAGATCTGCGCCTGTGTTCCGCGCCGCGTGTACTGAAGGACCGGCAC
>CAXTGN010000388.1:0-4837 GCA_964243455.1 uncultured Acidobacteriaceae bacterium | reverse complement strand
GTCGCACCCAATGGGCCGAACGTGCCCAGGTGGAGTCCTGGACGTCCGGTTGCCGCTTCGACGTGGCCTTTCGTCTCGTCCGCAACTGGCATCCCCAGTTTGGCGGGTGGGAGTTGGAAATCGAATATCTACAGCTGGTTGAGAGCGACTCGAAATCGGAACGCACAAGAAACTGAAGCCCTTCAACGCGGACCGCTGTCTTATATACTGGCACTTCGCGTATGGCAGAAACTCCAACGAACCGTAGCCGCGTCTGGATCTCGAGCTTTGCTCTCCTGATCGTCGCCGGTTTGCTCTATTACGCATTGCGAAGCTCCCGGGACAAGGTCGTTGTGCGAACCGCCAGGGTCGAACGCCAGTCCCTGATCAACACGGTGTCCACCAACGGCAGAGTCGAACCGCTGGCCGACTTTCAGCCCCGCGCTCCGGTCGCGAGCGAGATCCAGTATCTGCCGTTAAAGCTGGGGCAATCGGTTCACCGAGGTCAGGAACTGGTCCGCCTTGAGGCTAGCGACGCCCAGAGCAAAATCGCGGGCGCACAGGCAACGCTGACCGGCGCCGAGAGCACGTTGAAAAACATGCAATCCGGCGGCACGCAGGATGAGCTGATTGGCGAACGGGCCAACCTGGCCGCGGCAGAAACGCAATATAAGGATGCAGCTCAGGCCCTTGCATCCCTGCAGGCACTTCAGGCCAGGGGAGCAGCGTCTGCGAATGAGGTGACCGCCGCGCAGCAGCGGGTTTCCGATGCCCAGGCAAGGGTCAGCCAGATCAACACGCGTATGCACGATCGCTACAGCATCGCCGATCTGGCTACGCAGCGCGCGCAGATCTCGGAGGCTCGCTCCTCGCTTTCCGCCGCGCAAAGCGGCTACGCCGGCATGGACGTCCATTCCCCGATCAACGGGACGGTATATGCCCTTCCCTATAACCAGTACGACTTTGTGCCGGCCGGCGATGCGCTCGTGAGCGTCGCTGACCTGAACCGCCTTCAGGTCCGGGCGTACTTCGACGAACCCGAGATCGGCAGGCTGGTCGCGGGCCAGACAGTCACGATCCGCTGGGACGCCAAACCTAACCAGATCTGGCACGGGCATGTCACCCAGGCGCCGACCACCGTGATCACCTACAACGGCACGCGCAACGTCGGCGTCTGCCTGATCAGCATCGACGATGCCAATGGGGATCTCATCCCGAACGTGAACGTAACGGTGCGGGTCACGACCTCCGAACACCTCAACGTGCTCAGCGTTCCGCGCGAGGCCCTGCAGCCTGAGGGCGGCACGAACTTTGTTTACCGTGCGATTGCGGGCCGGCTCGTGAAGACCCCCGTGACCGTGCGCGAAGGCGACGTCAACCTGACGCGCGTCGGTATCAGCGGGGGATTGCAGCAGGGCGATATTGTGGCTCTGGAAGCGACGACCGATGTGGATCTCGTCGACGGCATGCGCGTAAAGGCGCAGCCTTGAGCGTGGGCAACACGATGACCTCGTCTTCCCTGCTGCTGGCTGGCATCGTGGCAGGAATCGGCATGGCCAAGCAGCTGCGAGCCCAGAATCTAAAGGGTGCGGAGGGTGATCTTATGCAGGGCCGCGCCGACCAGGTCATCGCCGAACTCCGGGGAGCACCCGCCACCGGAGCCGCGCACCTCCTTCTCTGCCGCGCCTATCTCTCGAAGCTCCACGCTGGCGAGGCCGCAGCGCAGTGTCGGCTCGCCCTGCAGGCCGGCATGGGGCGGGACTCGGCGGCACAGGACTGGGCTGGCCGCGCCTTTGGCAGAGAAGCCGAGCACGCCGGTCCCATCGCTGGCCTTAAGCTGGCCGGGCAGGTCCGCACAGCGTTTCAAACCGCCTACGATCTCAACCACGCCAACCCAGCCGCGGCCAACGACCTCGGCGAGTACTTCGTGAATGCCCCTTTTCTCGTGGGCGGCGGCGTCGACAAGGCAGCCTCGCTGGCCGACGACCTGCAAGGGACGCTGCCGGAGATCGCACATCGGCTTCGTGCATTGATCGCAGAGAAGCGCGGGGACAGCGCACAGGCGGAGCATGAGTTTTTGGCCGCTACGGAGGTCGCCCAGTCCCCGGGAGCTTACGTCGATTTGGCCACCTTCTACGCAAGGCAGCAGATGCCGGAGAAGGCGGGGACAGTCGCCAGGCGCGCGATCACCCTGGACCGCGCACTGGACGCCAACGTCGTGGATGCGGCAACCACGCTGAACGACGTGAGACAGCCCTCGCAGGCGCTCGCCGTCCTGCGCAGCTACCTCGACCACGGGCAGAAGAGCGATGGCGCGCCGACCTTTCGCGTGCACACTCTGATCGGCCAAATCCTGGCAAAGGAAGGCGAGACCGCGAACGCACGAGCGGAATTCCAGGCAGCCCTCGCACTCGCCTCCGACTACGCCCCCGCGCAGAAAGGGTTGAACTCCCTCTAATGCTGCGCCCATTCCCCTCGCGCTTGTCTTGGTTCCGGTCCCTGGCGCTCCTGGCGTCCGCTTGCGGCTGCCTTCCCGCTGTCAGCCAGATCTCGTTGTCGACTGCGGTCAATCTCGCGCTGAAGAACAGCCCCAGGGTGAAGATCGGCCAGGCCGATGTGACGCGGGCACAAGCTGTGCTCGCGCAGAGCAAAGAGGCATTTGTCCCCGCGCTCGCCGCAACCGGCGGCGTCGGCAAATCCACTGGCGCCCCGCTGGACCCGCCGGTAGTCTTCAGCATCGCGGCGCAATCGCTGGTCTTCAACTACTCGCAGCTGGACTACATCCGGGCGGCACGGGCAGGCGTCGAATCCGCACAGCTGGCGTTAGAAGCAGCGCAGAGTGACGTCGTTGAAGACATTACCAACACCTACGTCGCTCTGGACAACGCACTCGGCCGTAAAACCGTGCAGACGGACGCGCTCGGCTTTGCACATCGTTTGGTAACGATCGCGGAGGACCGCTTCGCTGCCGGCGTGGATTCTCACAGCGAAGTCACCAAGGCCCGCCATACGGAAGCGCAGATCCAGCTGCAGCAGCTGCTCGTCGACGACGAGATCGCCAACAACGCGGACCATCTCGCCCGGCTCACCGGGTTGATTGCACGCGGGATGACCACGGATCACGCCTCCATTCCCGTCCTGAAGGTACCGGCGCCCGTCGACGCAGAGCCTCCTGTCGACCCCAATCGCCTCATCGGCATCTCCGCCGCCTTCGCCGCTGCCCGAGCCAAGCAGTACACCGCCCACGGCGAGAAGCGGTATCTGCTCCGGCCGCAGGTGGCATTCTCGGCTAACTACAGCCGCATCTCTACAGCGTTCACAACATATAGCCAGTACTACCCGGGCTTCACCGCTCCGGGTAACAGCTTCAACTCGCTCAGTCTCGGCGTTGGGATTACCGTGCCGATCCTCGACATGGCACGTCGCGCCAAGGCCCGTGAGTCCGCCGCCGATGCGGCCCATAGCCTGTACGACGCGCAACTGCAACAAATGCAGTTCCTGGAAGGGCGAGGCAAGCTGCGGCACAGCACCGCCGAACTCGCCGCACGCGAGCACCTCGCCGAACTGGATCGCGATCTCGCGCAGGACCAGCTGGATACGGTGCTGCTTCGCCTGCAGGCACCTGCCGGGACCACCGGGGGGGATCAGCTCACCCCCAAGGATGAACAAAACGCACGGCTCGGAGAGCGCTTGCGCACCCTGGACCTGATGACCGCCGAGCTGCAGCTCCGCCAGGCCGAAGTTTCGCTTCTGCGGCAGGAGGGCTCGCTTGCCAACTGGCTCGCCGCAGTCGTTCCGTCGGCCACAGCCGCCCCAGCCAATGTCTCACCCGGCCCAGCAGCTCCTCTTCCCCCTACCGTGGGGGTAGCGCCTGCCGGGACCGCACCGGCAGGAGGAACACCGACGCCCCCCACGGTCGGGATGCCCCCGGCTTCCTTGCCGTCTTCGCCTGTAACCACTCCGGCTCCGGGCAGTCCAACCCCTACGTCACCAACGCCCTCAGGTACACCGCATCCATGACGCCCGGCGTTCCGAACCTGCACAGCAACTGGTTCAGACCCCGTGACTGGATGGTAAACTTAGGAGAGTTATGCCTCTGAAAACCCTGCTTCTGAATCCGCCCTCTTTTGAAAACTTCGACGGCGGCGCAAGTTCCCGCTGGCCGGCTACCCGCGAGATCGAGTCGTACTGGTACCCGGTCTGGCTCGCCTATCCCGCCGGCATGCTGGAGGGCTCGAAGCTGCTGGATGCTCCGCCCCACCATATCTCGGCGGACGAAGTGATCGAAACCGCCAAGAACTTCGAATTCCTGGTGCTTTTCACATCGACGGTCGGCTGGTCCGGCGACCACGGGCTCGCGCGCGCCATCAAGGCCGCGAACCCTTCGATCAAAGTCTGCTTCGTCGGGCCGCCGGTCACCACCGACCCCGACCGCGCGCTGAACGAGTGCGAAGCCATCGACTTCATCTGCCGCCGCGAATTTGATTTTTCGGTCGTCGAGTTCGCCAACGGCAAGCCGCTGCCCGAGATCCTCGGCATTAGCTACAAGGACCCCGCCACCGGCGTCATCCAGCACACCGCGGATCGTCCGCAGGTGGAAGACCTGGATGCCATGCCCTGGGCCACCAAGATCTACAAGCGCGACATGGATGTCACCAGGTACAACGTCCCCTTCCTGCTGCACCCTTACATCTCGCTCTACAGCACCCGTGGCTGCCCCGCACAGTGCACGTTCTGCCTGTGGCCGCAGACGCTCTCCGGGCACGCCTGGCGCAAGCGCTCCACCGACGACGTCGCCGCCGAGATGAAGTGGGCCAAGGAGAATTTCCCGCACGTCAAAGAGTTCTTCTTCGACGAC
>CAXTGN010000387.1:3623-5283 GCA_964243455.1 uncultured Acidobacteriaceae bacterium | reverse complement strand
ACGTAAGCCGAGACACACGCTGCAACGTCTGTTGAGGTGTGCGAGTGACTGAAACCGTTGAACTTGAGGCGCAAGAGCGCGCCGCTTCCGATATGCGAACCCTGATGCTGGAGATCACCCGAGCCCTCGTCGATGAACCCGAGGCAGTTCAGGTCGAAGCCTACCAGGATGCCGGATCCACGGTGCTTCGTCTACGGGTTTCCGCTCGCGATCTAGGAAAAGTGATTGGCAAACAGGGTCGAACGGCTCGATCCTTGCGAACGATTCTCGGTGCGGCCAGCATGAAGCTTAAGCATCGCTTCGCGTTGGACATCGTCGAAATTCAGGAACCCGCGGAGTAACTCCATAGAGTGGACCCGGAAACGCCAGAACGCGAACCGTCAGAAGCGGTGGGCTGGATTGCTGTAGCCCGTCTTCTACGTCCCCAGGGTCGACGCGGGGAGCTTTTGACGGAACCTCTCACCGACCTGCCGGAGATCTTCGCCAAAGACCGTCAGTTTCGTCTCTGTCTCGCAGCAAACGCGGCAGCGCAGGCACCCTGGATCACACTGGAGGACTGTTGGCGGCCGCTAGGCCGTAACGCAGGCCGCCTCGTCCTGAAGCTTGCCGACGTCGATTCGATCTCCGCTGCGGAGGAACTCGAGGGCCGGCAGCTCTTTATGGAAGAGACCAAGCTCCCCGCTCTTGATCCGGACACCTTTTTGGTGCGGGATCTCGTCGGCTGTGCCTTGTTCGACGGAGATACGCGCTTGGGAGTGATTGCTGATCTGCAGTTCCCTGTCGGACCGGACGGCCGTACCCGCCTGGCCGACGCCGTCGATCTACTCGTACTGCAACCGGAGAACTCACACGAGGGCACTGAACCGGTCCTGATTCCGTTTGTGAAGGCGTGGCTTTCCGGCGTCGACAAGGACGAGAAGCGCATCGTGATGCACCTGCCGCCGGGTCTGCTGGATTAAGCGATCCACAGCGAGGAGCCCGCGATGGTATTCCTGATGCAGGCTGGTTCGCGATGGAGGGCCCGCCGCACGAAGCAGTCTAGATGAACACGCATGCACTTCGACATCATCACGTTGTTTCCCGAGTTCTTCCGCGGTCCGTTCGACTTCGGCATCCTGCACCGCGCCTTGCGCGACGGCAAACTCTCGGTCAGAACGCATGAGCTGCGCCAGTTCACGCATGACCGGCACCGCACCGTGGATGACCGTCCCTTTGGCGGCGGCGAAGGCATGGTCCTCAAGCCCGAACCGATCTTCGCGTGCGGCGAAGCCCTCGGGATCGCGCCAAAAGCTCAGCGCGATCTCACTCGCGAGTCCGTTGTCCTCCTTTCCGCCGGGGCTTCACTCAGGCCACGGCGCGCCGACTGGCGACATTGGAACGCGTTGTGCTGATCTGTGGGCGCTATGAAGGTGTCGATGAACGAGTGGCTGATTTGCTCTGCGACCGCGAGCTCTCGATAGGCGATTTCGTCCTGTCCGGCGGCGAGCTTCCTGCGGCTTTGATTGTCGACGCGGTAGCCCGCCTGCTGCCCGGGGTTCTCGGGCATGCCGACTCGTCCCGCTTTGAGAGCTTTGGCGAAGACGATGAACCAGGTTCGACCGCATCCGGTGGTCCACCGCGCGCGACCCATGCTGCCGGTGGCCTGCTGGACTATCCGCAT
>CAXTGN010000387.1:0-3613 GCA_964243455.1 uncultured Acidobacteriaceae bacterium | reverse complement strand
CAGGGCGTGCCTATACCCGAGGCGCTTGCCGGGGGGGATCACCAGGCGGTGCGCGCGTGGAGACGCCAGGCGGCGCTCGAACGCACGCTCCGGTATCGGCCGGACCTGCTGGAGGCTGCCGATCTTAGCCAAGAGGATCGAATCTTCCTGGAGGCAGCGCGAAAATCCACAAAGAAGCTCGACGGGTAAACGAGGTCAGCCTCAAAGCATCAGAACTGCGATATACTAACCCCTGCGACTTTACGCAAGGAATTGTCATGTCTATTCATCCCATCATGCAGAAGCTCGCCGAAAAGCTCGAGCGGACAGATCTCCCCGACTTCGCGCCCGGCGACCAGGTGCGCGTGCAGGTCAAGATTAAGGAAGGCGACAAAGAGCGCCTTCAGGCCTTCGAGGGCATGGTCATTGCCTGCCGCAAGGGCCCTCAGGGCACCTTTACCGTGCGAAAAATGAGCTTCGGCCAGGGTGTCGAGCGCATTTTTCCATACAACTCCAAGGTCGTCGACAAGGTGGAGAAAATTCGCTCCTACCAGGTTCGTCGCTCTAAGCTGTTCTATCTTCGCGGTCTGCGTGGCAAGGCTGCCCGCCTCCGCGAGGTTGAGCGCGTCAGGTAGTTTCATTACGCAGGAAGAAGGGCGGCCGCACAGGCCGCCCTTCTTCTTTGTGCTTTCTATGGCTTGTACACCACTTCACGCACGGTCGCACACACTTCTCTCCCGTGTGGCGAAGGACGGCATAGTTTACCGGTCCTCAAGGCACGCCGGCCTTTCACCTTGAGCCGTATGTGTGGTCCTCGCGAGATCATCTCCTCGTCGGGCCAGATCGCCGGAACCATCGCTGCATCCCCAAAGCTGACCGCGGGTACACGTGTGCCGGGCCCTATCCCGCGATCGAAGCGCACGAAGGCCGACCGTGTTCCCCGCAAGCGCTTCGCGGCTGTTAGCTGAAGCCGCCTGTCTCCTGCGAAGACGGTCAGGGTATTCCCGCGGAAGGCGGCCTTTTGCTCCCGTGCACCGGCGAATGGCTGCTCGGAGATCACCGCCGTGCCGGATCCCGGCACGTAGATATAGAGATAGTGAAACCTGGAGATCTGAAGGTCCACTGCCGTCTTTACCGTCAACCCATCGACGGTCAGAACGCCGCTTTGCACCCTGAGCGGATGGGAACCCGATGCCAGAGCTCTTCCCTCTCCCAGAGCGCTCCCCAGCAACATGGTTACGATACACAAACTCCTGATGACGAGCCGCCTAAGCCGCATGTTGTTGCTCCTCCTGAGCACGGCGCTTCCTCGCACGTGTTGCCCTGAGGCTAGTGCAGTCGAACGGGGAGGCCGATCCCACCTTCTGCCAAGAATTGAGCCCGCTAATGCACAGGGCGGCACCCTCGACCGAAGTGTGATTCCGCTACACTGGAACGTGTAGAGACATGGGCAAGCTCTTCCAGATACCTCCAATCCAGGGCGTCACCAAAGCGACGGCCAAGCAGCAGATGCTAAAGCAGCTGGTCTGCTCCGACGCCCCCGAAGAGGCGCTTCGGTATCGAGGCCACAAAGTCATCGCTGGCGTAGACGAGGTCGGCCGCGGCGCCCTGTTCGGCCCCGTGGTGGCTGCGGCAGTCATCCTCCCTTCGAAAAATGGGACGCTGAAGCGGATGGGTCTGAAGGACTCCAAGCAGTTGACCCGCGAAGAGCGCGAAAAGCTGGATTGCAGGATCCGCAAGACAGCCGTCGCTATTGGCGTCGCGGAGATCGATGCGGAGACCATCGACCGCATCAACATCTACCACGCAACGCGTTTGGCCATGCTTCGGGCCGTCGAGAGTCTCGTGGTCAGGCCTGACCACATCCTGATCGATGCCATGCTGATTGATCACCCTTGCTCCCAGACCAAGCTCTTCTATGGGGACGCTCTCTGCCTGTCCATAGCGGCCGCCTCCGTCATCGCCAAGGTTCATCGCGACGCCCTCATGCGCGAGCTCCATCGCCAGTATCCCGAGTACGACCTGGCGCAGCACAAAGGCTACGGAACTCCAGTGCACCGCAAAGCGCTGGCCGAGCATGGCCCTACCCCGCTGCATCGTCGCAGCTTCAACTGGGTCGCTGAGGCAGATCCAAACGCCATGCTCGAAGACACGCTTTCGGAAGCCGACCTCTATGCTGCCGACCCGGAACCGCCGACCGGTGCTTTCGACCTCGACGTTGGGGGCTTAGGCAAGGCCACAGACCGTGATGAGGACGCAGCATGAGCCTGCGCCTGCTCTGCGTGGTGGCCCACCCTGACGACGAATGCTTCGCTTTTGGCGGAGCGCTTGCCCTGGCCGCCGACGGCGGCGTGGAAACGGCTGTCCTGTGCTTCACCGACGGCCAGGCTGCCACGAACCGTGGCACCGCCCAGAATGGTGCCGAGCTGGGCGCCCTGCGTCGCCGCGAGTTCGATGCATCGTGCGAGATCCTCGGTGCTCATCGCCACGAGCTGTTCACGTATCAGGATGCCCAACTCGAGTTCCACTCGCTTCACGAGCTTGGTGGTTTGCTGGTTCAGCAGTTCCGCAGCTTCCGCCCGCATGTCGTTCTGACTTTCGGCGGAGAGGGTGCTCTTAACAACCATCCTGACCACACGACAGTCTCCGCGGCAACGACTGCGGCCTTTCACTGGACGGGCAACGCGAAGCGCTTCCTGGAGCACGGCCAGCCGTGGTGCCCGCAGCGCCTGTTCTACCTGACCACGAACTTCTTCCTGCCCGACCGCCCTGCCCCGCTGCCCGCACCGTGGACGACGATCCTGGACATCCGTGGCGTGCGCGACCGCAAACGCCGGGCCTTCGAAGCGCATACCTCACAGGCGCCACTGATGGACCGCGCACGCCTCGTTTTTGAGGACCATGGAGATGACGAGCGATACGTGCTCGCCTACACCAGCAGCCCGCAGCCGGCTACGCAATCCACGGACCTTTTCGAGGGCGTCACGGAGTAGCTATGCTCCGGCAGTGACGGCCACCTTGGGCCTGGCCAATCTCTTCTGAAGTGCCAGCACGAGGCGTGCCCCCAGGAGTGCAGCCAGAACCATGGTGTCCTTCCAAGGCGTTAGCACGCCCGCCTTCAGCAGCCACCAGTAGTGCACCACGGCGGCAACGGCCGCGACATAGATCAACCGATGCAGCCGCTGCCAGCCTTTGCCGCCCATCCAGCGCAACACGCGCTGCGGGCTGCTGACCGCCAGCGACAGCAGAATGACCCAGCTCAGCAGGCCAACCTGGATAAAGCGGCGCTTCTTCAAATCGTCCAGCATCGTCGGCCAGATCGCCATCAGTTGATGCCACGGTTCGGCGAGATGTCCGGCGCGCAGCCCAGTCCACGCTGTCGGGACGTCGTAGCCCGAAAACAGGAAGACATAGGTCATCAGGTGCAACGTCGCGTAAAAGAAGGCATACAGCCCCAGCAGGCGCCGCAGTCGGACCAGCCAGGCCAACGACCGGCTGAGTCGCCGGACAGGCGTAATGGCCAGGTCGCCCAACAGGATCCACAAAGCCCAGTTGCCCGTGAAGTGCGTAATCCAGTTCACCGGATCGGACTGCGTGGCCAGCGCACCGCTGCGGTACGCCTGCGCGAGGTACA
>CAXTGN010000386.1:0-5317 GCA_964243455.1 uncultured Acidobacteriaceae bacterium | reverse complement strand
GCCGTGGAGGAAGCACACCACACGCCAGGCAGGGGCGAACCCGCCGTGCGCCGCAACATGGAAAATGCCGTGAGCGTATTAAACGATCTGGGCATCGTCGCTTACGACCTCAACGAAGGCAATCTGCGGTAAGCCGACCTATCGTGCGGCTGTTGTGATCTCGATAGGATTGTTCGGACCACCATGCCGCACATCGTCGCCCTTCACCCAGAAAATGACGTCTTCGGCGATGTTTGTCGCGTGGTCGCCTACGCGCTCGAGATTGCGAGAGATCACCAGCGCATTCAACGCCTGCGACGCACACTCGGGATGCTCCTGGATGTACTTGCCCAGGGATGTGTAGGCACTCCGGTTGATCTCGTCTACCTGATCATCCAGGGTGAGCACGTTTCGCGCCATGTCGGCGTCTGCTTCGATGAACGACTGCAGAGCCTTCCGCACCATGGCAGAAGACAACTGCGCAAGGCGCGGAATGTCCACCGGCAGATCACTTGCGTTCAGCATGCCCAATTCCTTCACGCGATTGGCGATGTTGACCGCCTGATCGCCTACGCGCTCGAGGTCGGCGTTGATCCGGATCACCGCCATGATGAAGCGCAGGTCGACCGCCATGGGCTGCTCCATTGCCAATAGATCCATGGCGAGCTGATCGATTTCGCGTTCCATGCGATTGATCGCCGGCTCGGACATCAGTACCAGATCGCACAGCTCTCCATCGCGATCCGAATAAGCGGAAGTAGCACGCTGGATTGCTTGCTCCACCAGCCCCGCCATCACGAGCAGCCGTTCCTTCAATCCATCTAAAGCCTGATGAAAGCGTGTGCGCATCAGCCAAACCTCCCCGTGATGTAGTCTTCGGTCCGCTTGTCGGACGGACTCGTAAAAATCTTGTGTGTCGGCGCGAACTCAACCAGTTTGCCGGTAAGAAAAAATCCGGTCTGCTCGGCGACACGCGCGGCCTGCTGCATGTTGTGCGTCACGATTACGATGGTGTACTGGGTTTTCAGGTGAAAGATCAGATCCTCGATCTTGGACGTCGAGACAGGATCAAGGGCGCTTGCGGGCTCATCCATCAGGAGCACCTCGGGATCCACGGCTAACGCACGGGCGATGCACAGCCTTTGCTGTTGACCCCCCGAGAGACTCGCTCCGGACTTCTTGCGCAGATCGTCTTTGACCTCGTCCCAAAGCGCGGCCTGCTTCAGGGACCGCTCGACAATCTCGTCCAGAATCTTGCGCTTTCGGTAGCCGTTCAGCTTCAGGCCACTAGCGACGTTGTCGTAGATTGACATGGTCGGAAACGGGTTCGGTCGCTGAAAGACCATGCCGATACGACGGCGGATCTCTACCGGTGACGCGTCCTTGTAGATGTCGAGATTGCCCATGCGCACACTGCCCTCGGCGCGCGCCTGGGGCGTGGTCTCGTGCATCCGATTCAGACACCGTACGAAGGTCGACTTTCCACAGCCCGAAGGCCCGATCAACGCGGTAGCGTTGTTGGCCGGGATATGCAGCGTCACATCCTTCAAGGTGTGCACCGGTCCGTACCAGGCATTCAGGTTTTCGACCCTTATGTCGACGCCCACTACTGTCCCCCCTTTAGCGCACCGCGGTTCGCGAAGATGCGCACCAGGGTTACGGAAACCATGATCAACACGATGAGCACCAGAGCGCCCGCCCAGGCCAGGCGATGCCATTCATCGTAGGGCGACTCTGCGTAGACGAAGATCTGCAACGGCAGCGCAGCGATGGGCTGATTCAGTTTCGCAGACCAGAACTGATTCCCCAAGGCCGTGAACAGCAGCGGCGCCGTTTCGCCCGCGACGCGCGCGAAGGCCAGCATGCATCCCGTAATAATGCCCGGCGAGGCTGTCCGCAGGCTGATCGAGAGGATCGTGCGCCACTTCGGCACGCCCAGGCCGAATGCAGCTTCGCGCAGGCTGGAGGGCACCGTGGCGAGCATCTCCTCCGTGGTGCGCGTGATGGTCGGCACCATCATGATCGCAAGCGCCACGCCTCCGGCAAACGCGGAGAAGTGATGCTGCTTTGCGACGATCAGAGCATAGGCAGAGATGCCCATCACGATCGATGGGACGCCATTCAGGACATCCGCCGTGAAGCGCACGATGTTGCCAAACAGGCCACCACGACCATATTCAGCCAGGTAAACGCCGGCGCCGATGCCCAGGGGTATACCCATCAGGCTCGCCACGCCAAGAACGACGGCGGAGCCCACAATCGCATTGGCCATGCCACCACCGCTTTCGCCCACGGGCGCGGGTACATGGGTGAAAAAGGCCAGGTTGAGCGAGCTCGCGCCTTTAATGATCAGATAGCCGAGAATGGCGACCAGTGGAACCAGCACCACAGCCGTGCTGATCACAGCCAGGGCGGTCACGGTGTAGTCCGTGGCCGAGCGCCGCCTTTTCAGCCACACCTCGGTTCGCGGAGATCGTGGCGGCAGAGAGATGCTGGGCATCGAGGACGACGAGTTGGACGGTGAGGGAACCGAGATGCCTGGGGTGGGAACGGGGACAGAGCCGGGTGACTCCGTCCCTCGTGTCGGAAGCGAGCTCATACGACCGCCCTTGTGGAGTTGCCGCGCGTTACGGCCCAGACAAGCAGGCGAGCTATGGCGTTCACCACGATGGTGACCAGAAACAATGCGAGGCCAATCTCAATCAAGGCGCTCAGATAAAGGTCACCGGTGGCCTCGGAAAACTCATTGGCAATCACGCTCGCCAGCGTATGTGCCGGATTGAAAAGATTCCTGCTGATATCCGGGTGGTTGCCGATCACCATCGTGACCGCCATGGTCTCGCCCAGGGCGCGGCCAAGACCAAGAATCACGGCGCCGACGATGCCGATGCGTGCGTTCCGCAACACACTCATCCGGATCATCTCCCAGCGCGTCGCCCCTAACGCCAGCGCGGCCTCCCGCTGAGACGTGGGCACCGCACGCATGACATCCCGCGAGATAGAGCAGATGACGGGAAAGATCATGACGGCCAAAATCAGGCTCGCAGTGAAGATCCCGACGCCGAAATTGGGTTCCGCAAAGAACCCTGTCCAACCGAACAGTTTCACCAGTTTCGGGCCCAGTTGATCACGCACGATGGGAACCAGCACAAACACAGCCCAAAGCCCGTACACCACAGAAGGGATGGCCGCCAGCAGCTCAGTAAGGAACGCAATCGGTCCCTTCAACGGAGCGGGGCAGATGTCCAGGACAAAGATCGAAACCGCGATAGAGAGCGGCACTGCGATCACAAGAGCTAGAAGCGAGGAAACAACGGTCCCGTAGATGAACGGCAGCGCGCCGAAGCTGCCATTCACTGGATCCCAGTTGCTACCGCTGAAGAAATGCCACCCAAAGGCGTGGATTGAGAGCCTGGAGTTCGCAACCAGCACAAACACGATCAGCAGCACGATAAAAATGACGCTCAGGGCGCAGACGATCATTAAACCGGCAAAGGACTGGTCCACCAGGTAGCCACTGCCGCGTTCTCGCAAGAACCTACGGACGTCAGAAGGCGCAGCCTGAACGACGGGCGCGTCCAGCGACATGGAAGGGCCTGCTTCAGCCGACGGCCGTGCAACTTCGGTTCGCGGTACCGGTACGGGGATGGAGCCAAAGTCAGGCATGCGTCACTGGTGCACCGTCAGATGCGGATGCTAGATGGATCGTATGAAGAAGACGTGAATGGGACAAGGGGAAAGAAGGCGCGACAGGCGCGCCCACCTCCCGAAGCAAGGCTACTGAATCGACTTGATTGTCACACGGACGCGGTCTTCGACAGCCTTCGGTAGCGGAGCGTAGGTCATGGCGGCGGCCTCAGCCTCGCCGTGATCCAGCATCCAGTTCAGAAAATCCACCATGGCCTTACCCTTGGAAGCGTCGTCAGACTTCTGCGGGATCAGGAGCCAGGTGAACGAGGAGATTGGGTAGGAGTTCGGTCCCGGCGCGTTTGTGATCGACACACGGTAGTCAGCGGGAATGCTCTTTGCGTCGGCCGCTGCGGCTGCTGTCACGCCGTCGGTGGATGCCTTGAGGTACTTGCCGTCATGATTGCGCACGTAGCCGAAGGGCATGTGGTTCTGCTCGGCATAGATCAACTCGACGTAGCCAAAGGAGAACTGGCTGCTCTTCACCATGCCTGCGACGCCTTCATTGCCCTTCTGGCCGATACCCACGGGGAACTTGACGCTGGTTCCCTTGCCCACTCGCTGCTGAAACTCCGGAACGACCTTGGAAAGAAAGTCCGTGAAGATGTAGGTCGTTCCCGACCCGTCGGAACGGTAGACCGGGAGAATCTGATGGTCAGGGAGCTTTACGCCCGGGTTATCGTGCTGGATGTTGGCATCGTTCCACTTCGTTATCCTGCCGAGGTAGATCCCCGCAATGACCTCGGGGGCGAACTTCAGATCACCGGAGACACCCGGAACGTTATACACCGGCACAACGGCGCCGAGAACGGTGGGGATGTGCACCAGCTTGACTTTGGCTTCGCCCAATTGCTGATCCGTCATCGGGCCGTCAGAGGCACCGAAGTCCACGGTTTTCTGCGACACCTGACGGATACCCGCACCTGAGCCGACGGATTGGTAGTTGATATGCACATTTGGGTGTTGCTGGGCGTACTCGCTGAACCAGCGCGAGTAGATGGGATTGGGAAAGGTCGCTCCAGCGCCGGTCAGATTTTGTGCGGCCAGCGGGGTTGCAGCCGTAACCGCCACCAGAACAGCGGAGAAGAGTTTGCTTTTCACGAAAGTCTCCTGAGGATCAGCTTTGCAGCGTACAGAACCGGGTGCCTGCACACGCAGAGCACCCGGTCTGTGATGTGGGGTACCAGATTACGGGATGTAGTAGCGCATACCGACATGAATCATGCTGTCCTGCGCCCGCGGACCGGTCGGGGTGGGTACAGGTGCGGTGGCGACAGCCGTGGCGACCGAGCCGGACCACAGATTGCGCTGCAGCAAACTGTACGTCGCCTGGTACTGGAGACGGCCGTACTTGGGGCTGTCCACGAGGCGGTAGGTAAGCCCAATCATGCCTTCCTGGATATAGCGTGTCGGCGAGGCGCAAGTGGACGGTGAAGCCAGCGCACCGCCCGCACCCACGGTGGATCCCAGACCCGAAGGCTGCGGCAGAGCATAGCAACCCGCGTTGTTCAGAGTTCGTACACCGTAGCCAATCACCTGGCCGTTGAATGCGCCGGTCGGGACACGATAGAGCGTGCGCTGATCGTACTCGCCGCCATAGTAGGCGTAGATATCCAGCTTCTTGCCTTCATGCGTCACCACGGAGAACAGG
>CAXTGN010000385.1:0-5326 GCA_964243455.1 uncultured Acidobacteriaceae bacterium | reverse complement strand
GTTGAAGTGATCCAGCAGTTCACGGCGGAACACATAGCGCGCCACAATGGCGAGAATGAATCCCAGAGCGCCCAGGCCGCCCCCGTGGCTGTGCATGCTGGGACCGCCAAACATGTTGAAGTTCACGGTCGACCACATGCTTGGGAGTTTGAAGAGATACAGAATGGCAACGCCTATATAGAAGATCAACGCCGTTGAGTTGCGCTCAATGCGCTTGAGCCAACTGGCTTCCACGATGTCCCACACTACAAAGAACAGGCCGCCCGTTACCATGCCCAGCAGCAGGGCTCCCCACCAGGGGAAATCGGGCGGGTCCGGATAAAGCGCCCGGGGTCCTGGGACCGGCGGCGAAACAGGGGCAGGCCGCGCCGTGGTGAGCGGAAACATCTGCAAAATGGGCACCCATTCCCCAGACGTCTCGCTCTGCACCAGATCCGTCAGCCCGATGTTGCCCGAGGTGATGTACTGGCGTATCTCCACCTCGGTGTACGGCCCGAACGTTTGTCCACTACGCGCAATACGATAGGTCATATCAAGCCGCCGGGGCCGAAGCCGCACCTTTCTGCGCTGGCCCTTGCCTCGGCCCACGCGCGCTATGCTCCTGTTGTACGAAGATAGCAAAGTACCAGTTCCCTGGAGCACGATGTATCCCTCTCCCAGCCTCCGATCCCGCGCTCTTGCCTGGCTGCTCTGGCGCCTTCCCTTCAAATCACAGTGGGCAAACACCCGAGATCTGCGCCGGCGCGTACTGAAGTCGCGCGGTTCCGTCCCGCGTCCACCACGCTCGATGTGCCGCCGTTCGGTGTGCGAACAAATCACTCACGCTGGACACGCCGTCTTCACACTTCGTCCGCGCGCCGGGGCCGCTTCGATGCACGTGGTCTATCTCCACGGGGGAGCGTACGTCTACGACATGGCCCCTGTGCAGTGGCGGATGCTCGGCAAGCTGATGCGCCTGGTGGAAATCGAGCTCACAGCGCCGCTCTACCCTTTGGCTCCGGAGGCGACCTGCGAGGAAGTGCTTCGCTGGACGCACGAGGTCTACCGGCAGGTCCTTGAGCGGGCTAATGGCAAGCCGGTAGTGCTGATGGGCGACAGCGCTGGTGGTGGGCTCGCGCTCGCGCTGTCCCAGACTCTTCGCGATGCCGCGGAGCCGCTGCCCGCAGCGCAGGTCCTGATCTCACCCTGGCTGGATGTCACCTGCTCCGATCCGTCGCAGGCATCGCTTGAAGCGGTCGATCCGCTGCTCGCGTTGCCCGGCCTTCGTGCAGCCGGAACCTGGTATGCCGGCGCACTCTCGCCTCATGATCCCCGCGTCAGCCCACTCTTCGGGAACTTCGACGGCCTACCGCCGACACTTGCTCTTACAGGAACGCACGACCTGCTTCACCTCGACGTACTGAGGCTTGGGGCGCGCATGCGGATTTCGGACTCAGAGCTCACCGTGATCGAGGCGCCCCGGATGCTCCATGTCTGGCCGGCCATGCCCATTCCCGAGGCAGGACTAGCCCTGGAGCAGATCGCCGCGTACCTTCGCAAATTCCAGCCCTGATCGCGCTTATGCCAGGGCGATCAGCAGCCCTTCGCCGCTCTCGATGGTGATGTCAGCGCTGACTTCGGCCCCGTCGCCATCCAGCAGCGTGGTCAGGACTACCTTGCCCCTCGGCGTCTTCACCGTCTCCGGCTCCGAGCCAAGATTCAGCAACACTTGGAAGCCCCTGCCTTCGTACATACGGCAAAATCGCAGCACCTCGCGCTCCGCACGCACATCCGTGATGCTGCCCGAGTGCAATGCCGGTTCCGACTTCCGCAGCGCCAGCAGCCGTCTATACAGATTCAGCATCGAGCGCTCTTCCCCGCTCTGTGTCTTCGCGTTTACCGTCGCCCAGTTTGCCTGCAGCGGTAGCCAGGGCTTTGTTTCGGGGGTGGTGAAACCTGCGTTCGGAGCGTCCAGCCAGAGCATCGGTGTCCGCTCCGGATCACGGCCTCTTCCCTTGCCCGGCTCATTCCGTTCCGCTGGATCCTGCACCTGATCGGGCGCGATCGGCACATCTTCCATGCCCAGCTCGTCGCCGTAGTACAGCGTGGGCGTTCCACGCAGCATCAGCAGAAGCATGGCCGCCGCCCGTGCCTGTTGCGCCCCAATCCGCGACGCCAGCCGGGGCTGGTCATGGTTTCCCAGAACGTAGTTCGGCCACGCACCTTCCGGCAGGAGCAACTCGTAGGATTGGACGATCTCCGCGATGCGCGTCGCATTCCAGGCAGTCTGGATCAGGTGAAAATTGAACGGCAGATTCGCGCCGCGCAGCTCCGGAATCTCCGGGGACGTTCCCTCGGTGCCACCCGTCTGGGCCTCACGTCCGAAGTAGTAGCGCACCAACTCCGGCAGGGGCAGGTAGATCTCGCCGATCAACACGCGGTTGGACCCCATCACCGGCACCATGGTGAACGGATCCACGATGCCGTCCCCTGCGTCCGTTCCGGGCAGGGTCGGTCCATAGCTGTCCATCAGCGCACGCATCGCCGCCACGATCCGGTGCGTTCCCGGCTGGTCCGCGTTGTACAGCGGCAAGGTCCGCGCGTGGTCGTGCATTCCCGCGCTGTACTCAAGATTGTCCGGGTTGTCCCGGAAGTACTCGTCCTTGATCAGCAGCCAAAGCACGTCCATCCGGAAACCATCGACGCCCTTGTCCAGCCAGAAGCGCATGGCCTCGTACATCGCAGCGCGCACGTCCGGATTGCGCCAGTTCAGGTCAGGCTGTTCCTTCAGAAACGAATGCAGGTAAAACTGCCCGGTAGCCTCGTCCCAGCTCCAGCTCGGGCCCCCAAAGTGCGAGGTCCAGTTATTCGGATACCGCTGGCTGATGGGTCTGTTGTCATCCGGTCCTACTGGATTCGCTGCATCACGCCATAAGTACCAGTCGCGCTTGCTATCGGTCCGGGAAGAGCGGGAGGCCAGAAACCAGGGGTGCTGGTCCGATGTGTGGTTCGGCACAAAATCAAGGATGACCCGCAGAGACCGCGCATGGGCAGCAGCCAGCAGCGCGTCGAAGTCCTCCATCGTTCCAAACAAAGGATCGATGCCCGTGTAATTCGCTACGTCATACCCGAAATCCTCCATCGGGGAGGGATAGACCGGCGAGATCCAGATCGCATCCACCCCAAGCGTCTGGAGATAGTCCAGACGCGCGGCTACGCCCTTCAGGTCTCCGACGCCATCGCCGTTCGAGTCTTGAAAGGATCGCGGATAAATCTGGTAAATGACTCCGGTCTGCCACCACTGTGACCCGGCGAACTCGTTGTCGGCCATGCGTTTTTGTGCTCCAGCGTACCATCATGGCATGGCCGCTGCCCTGGATGACACCCCACCTGTAAAAGTTCCGAATCCGGAGTTGGAAGAGCTCCTGGCCGAAGCAGAGCTCGCCCATGGCCACCTCTGCGCCGGTCAAATTCTGGGTGTCCGGATGGCCATGCTCGCCCTGCACCGGCTCGGCATTCGCGACCCCCGCAAGCGCCTGCTCGCCAACGGAGAGCCCAACCCCGACCGCAAGCGGCCCGTCGTCTTCGTCGAGATCGACCGCTGCGCGACGGACGCTATCGGCGTCGTCACCGGTGCGCGCGTCGGCAAGCGCGCGCTGAAGCTGCGCGACTGGGGCAAGATGGCCGCGACCTTCATCGATCTCGAGGGGAAACTCGGAGAAGATCTCTACAAAGGCATCCGCCTCGTCGCTCTCGAGTCGTCCAAAGACAGCGCCCGCCAGCTCTACGCCGATCTACCCAAAAACGAGCAGCAGATGCGCGCCTACCGCGAACTTCCGGACGACCGCCTCTTTTCAGAACAGTGGGTCGCCGTACCCCTACCTCCAAGCGAGTTTCCCGGCTTCAAGGGCACACGCGTCCTATGCGACTGCTGCGGCGAGGGCATCAACTTCGACCGCTTCGTCGACCGCGACGGCGAACGTCTCTGCCTCGCCTGCGCCCACCCGAACGAACTCTATTACCAGCCCCTCTAGCCTTTCTTGTCATTTCCCGCAGGGGGAACCTGCTTTCTCGGCCGCCCACATGCAGAAACCCACCCCCGCGTCCAGCGAGGGGCAGGGGCAGGGGGCAGCCATTACGATTAAGAACTCCTGACACAGTTGTCGGGAACGAGTCACTTCACTTTCTTGTTCAACTTGTCATCCCGTAGCAAAGCGAAGGGATCTGCTTTACTTTGAAGTGCCGTCGCTCATAGGCAAACAGCAGATCCCTCCGCTGCGCTACGGGATGAAACCAAGATTTGGGTGTTCTGCAGCCCGCGGCCACAATAGCCTCTAAAACTACAAACTACAAACTACAAACGAACAACTCTCTTCATCGACCCATTGACCATCGCAGCCCACCTTCCACCAGTCGCGGCGCCGCTAGCGTCAGGATCGGCGTTCGACCCGCATCGATGGTGCGGTTCAGCAGGTTCTGCGCGCCGGCATACACGCTCAAACCCCGCCAGAGATCCCGGTCTGCAGACACGTCGAAGCGTGGATACGGGTGCAGGAGGAACTGGTTTGCTGAATCGTCAAACGTCCGCCCCGTGTAGCTCCCAATCAGGTGCAGGTTCGCCACTTTTGACCGTCGGTAATTCACGGTCGCCGTCGCCATGTTCCGCGGTACCTCGGGGATCCATTTGCCCAGCAGGTTCGCCTGCAGCGCGGAGCTCGCGTTGAAGGCAGTGACCGTCGCCACCGCAAGCTGGTAGCCGGCGCCCACATCCAGCCCACGCCAGCTCCGGCTCGACCCCTCCAGGCTAAGCCCGCGGCTCCGGATCTGCCCCAGGTTTTGTCGCTGCAGTATCTGCGCCGTCGCTGTCTGGCTCAGCACCACCGTCGAGACAGGCCGGTTCACCTCCGTCCAGAAGTAGCTCGCCCGCAAATGGCCGAGTTCCGTTCCATAAACCTTCAGATCGGCGAACTCGCCGCCGAACTCGAATCCTGTCGCAAGTTCGGCCAGCAGGGAAGGATTTGCCAGGGTCGTCTGTTGCCCGACCTGCCCCGTCCGGTACAGCTCATTCATCGTCGGCCCGCGAAACGCCCGAAACGCATTCGCCGTCAACGCCAACCCACCTCGCATCTGCCGCACCACCCCCAGATGCGGACTCGCCACCACCTCCGAAACCACCGGCTCGCTCACGACGGCAGTAGACCCCGCCGTCACCGCCCGCCCATCAAACGTGCGAAACGAATCCACCCGCACACTTCCCGCCACCGACCACCCCCGAGCCTGCCAGATCCCCTCCGCATACCCTCCCAGCTCTCTCTGGTGCGCACTCGTCGCCGTCGTCGCCCCGGAC
>CAXTGN010000384.1:0-5344 GCA_964243455.1 uncultured Acidobacteriaceae bacterium | reverse complement strand
CTTGCGGAGATGACGCTGCTGCCTATCGCAAACAGCTCGTCACTCTTCCTCCAGGAGAGTGAGTCCAAGGAGATTCCCACCGAGGACCGGGCAGCGCATGCACTCGAGAACGCCGTTGTGCAACTGCTGAACCAAGCAGTGGCTGACCCAGCCTCGGTGATCTACGCGTTCGGAAGCGCATTCGCCGATTCCGGTGTGGTGGATGGCATCCACGACATCCACATGAACCAGGGCAATCCCGTCAACAATCACGGCGGGGACAACGGGGTATGGCAGGACGGAGCGCTCTTCATCAGCCTGCCTGCCCAGTCCACCTGGACGGCGCTGTTCCTTGCGTTTCAGACCGAAAGCTGGACGACGGATGGCAGCGGAGACCCGATCTAACGGACCGGTTGCACACCCTCCAAATACGTTCTTCATCGCCTGCGAACGGGGATCAGAAGATTTTCTTGATGCCCCGGCCAGTACCCTTGGCGATCTTGCCCGTCCCTTTCGCAGCGCCGACGCCAACGTTTTTCCCTGTCGACACGCCACCCTTGCCCAGATCTCCGGCGGCATTTAACGGGTGCAACGTCGCAAGATCTCCGGCACCCTTGCCCACGCCCTTCGCGGCACTGCCCGCGCCCTTGCCAACACCCTTACCGATATCGCCGCTTCCGCTGCCGATATCGCCGCCCGCGCTGCGGCCGTGCTTTGTCACCGTTGGCTGGCCCGCCGAGCCGGCCGGCGCTGCAGTCGACTGATTCTGGCCATACGCGAAGATGCCCGATGCAAGAAACGCCACTGACAGAATCAACCCTTGTTTTCTCACGTGGTTTGCCTCCTCAGGGTTGGATGCCCCGACCTGCCGTCTGTCTGCCTGGGCCGCGGTCCAATCCAACCCGTGACTACCGCCGCTTCCGCGTCACCCATGTCGTCATGCATCGGTAGTCCTGCACCACCGTCGTCTTGAGCGGATCCATCAACAACCCCTCAAGCGCCTCGGTGCAGTCCAGCAGCATCGCCTCATCCACGAGAAACCACTCCGACCCATCGCCCACGCGGTAGCGATGACCCTCAACCTGCTCGAAGTCCATGCCGATCCGTGATCCCAGGCGGCAAAACATCATCCCGCCCGGCTTCAGCACACGCCATAACTCCATCAGCATCGCTTCGAAGTGCTTCTCGTCTCGCGCGAAGTGCAGCACGGAGTTACACAACACCACATCCGCAGACTCATCCGGAAACGGCATACGTTCGATCAGGCCCACGCGGAAGTTCGCCGCCGGCAGGTCCGGCTGCAGCAGCGACGCCAAGTCTCGCACATGCGCCACTCCCGCCGGATCCGCATCAAGCGCGAAGACTTCACATCCTTCCCGCAGCAGATGCACCAGGTTGCGCCCATAGCCGCACCCTGCATCCAGCACACGCATGCCCGGCTCAATATTGCCCCGCAGGATCTGATCGAAGACATAGATATCGATCTGCCCGAACTGCTCCTGAATGCTTAGCGCCACGCTATCGCCATCGTCCTTCGACCGTCTCTCGAGATGAAGCCTATCCTACAGATCGCGTGCGGTCGCGAGCGGCGCATGCAGACTGATCTTAGATTGGACGTGCTATGCCAAGGAGCCTCTTTCTCCCACTCGCCGCCGCTGTCATCCTGTGCAGTTGTGGCCTCCAGGCGCAGCAGCTGCAACCTCCTGCCCCGTCGCAGTCGGCATCCGCGCCCGCGTTCGAGGTGGCCACCATCAAACCGGCTGCCCCTTCGCCCGACGGCCACACGCACATCAATCACCCTCCAGGCGATCGCTTCAGCGCACAAAACATCACGCTGCTTGCCCTTCTCAGCTGGGCCTACCGCCTGCCCCAGAACCAGATCCTCGACGCGCCCTCCTGGTTCGCCATCACCCGCTTCGACCTTCAGGCAAAGCTCGACACCAGCAAGCCGTCTCCCGAGCTTTCCAATGACGAGGACCAGGCCCGTAAGCGTCAGATGCTCGAGTCTCTTTTAGCCGAACGCTGCAGTTTCGCGGCCCACTCCGAAACCCGCATCCTGCCTGCGTACGACCTCGTCCAGGCCAAGGGTGGATCTCTGCTCAAGCCCTCGGCCAGCAGTGGGAAGAGCATCAACACGTACCACAGTGGCTTTGAAGCGACCGGCCTCACGCTGCCTTTGATTGCGGAGCAGTTGTCCTACATCGCCGGCCGCGTCGTAATCGACAAAACGAACCTCGCCGGCCGCTATGACCTGAAGCTGCAGTGGACGCTGGACAACACCCCAGCCACCGAAGAGCAGGCCTTTCCCACCCTGTTCACCGCCATCCAGGAGCAGCTCGGCCTCAAGCTCGACACCGCGAGGGAACCCGTTGCCGTCCTGGTGATCGATCACGTCGATCCGCCATCAGAAAACTAGCGTCGCCTACTCCACCGCATCGCCGCTCACCGCCATCACCTCGCGGTCCAGCGCCGTCCGTGTCTTCGCCCCACTTACACGGCTCAGCACCACCAAGGCCACCGAGCACACAACGACCGCCATCCCCATCAACTCGGTCGGCCCCAGCCGCTCGCCCAGCACAAGCATGCCCAGCAGTACCGCGATCACGGGGTTCACAAACGCGTACGTTGCCACCTTGGTCACGGCCACGTTCTGTAGCAGGTACGTGAACGCCACCAGGCCCACCAGCGATCCGAATACCGATAGCCACACGATTGCTTCCATTCCATGCAACGTCCACACTGCGCGATGGAAGCCTCCGGTGACCAGCGCAAAGCTCGCATTGAAGAGCCCCGCGCAGCCGATCTGCCATCCCGTGGCGACAAACGTATCCGCCTTGAAATGGAAGCGCCGCGACAGCACCGATCCCACTCCAAAGCAAAGCGCCGCCAGCAGGCAAACCACCACTCCCAGCTCTACACGCCCATTTACCGGGCCCGTACGGTGCAGCGAGGGCCATACCAGCACCGCAATACCCAGCGTACCCAGCAGCGTGCCCGCCCATCCACGCTTGTTCAGCGGCTCGCCCCCTGGCAGCCGCCACTCCATAAGCGCCACCATGATGGGCAGTGTCGACACGACCAGGGACGCAAACCCTGATGGCACCATCGTCTCGCCCCAGGTCAGCAGCATGTTGTTGCCGCTCATAAACAGCAGCCCCACCAGAGCCAGCTTCGGTGCTTCACCTCGGGGCACGCGCAGGCTCTTGCCCCGCGCCAGTGCAATCGCCACGATCAGGGCCGTCGTGATGATCGACCGCGTCGCCGAGACCACCGGCGGCGGCAGATGCTCGCCCGCCACCCGGATGGCCGTATACGTCGATCCCCAGCACAGGTATACCGCGGCGAACGCGGCGAGCACTCGCCCCCGGTTCGCTTCCGTTTCAGGCATCTTCTCAGCATAGTCGTGTCCCTGCCAGGGGCGCCCGCCCGATGCTAGCATCGCCCCATGCGCCTTTCCCCGGCCCCGCTTGTGCTCGCCTGCCTTCTCACCGCTGCCGCGCAGACTGCACCGGCTCCAGCCCCGCCCCCCACCGCCGCCTCTGGGGACATGACCAGCTATCGAAACGACACGCTGCGCCTGAGCTACAGCTATCCCAGCGCGTATGTCGACGCCGCGCCGATCGTCGGGCCTGCCTTTCAAGCCAGCATGAGCCACAACACGACCGCGGTCGACGTGACCAAATGCATCTCGCTTCCCTTCTCTCGTATGGGTTCTGGCCAAGGCCAGATAGGCGTCCTTCTGCTCGTACGCGCCGACGCCTCCTGCATGAAGAAGAAGTTCAATGCGCAGTCAGTGACCGAGCTCACGGAAGGCGAAGCGAAAGGCATCGCGGCCTCCGGCGCCCAGTCGAGCTTCGGCCAGCCGGTCAACTTCGAGGTCGCCAAACGCCCGGCCTCCCTGCTGCAGGGCAGCTTTACCCTGCCTACTGGACAGGCCATGCAGTCCATGGTGGTCTGCGTCCTCGATCAGCCCGACATCGCCTGCTTTCAGTTCCTCTCCAACACCACCGCCGGCCTGGGCACCTTGAGTTCTTTTCCGGTGACCTTCGACGGGAGCCCCTCTACACCGCTTGTACCCGCCAACGTGATCCCTGGCCACTAGAGGCAAGGTCGAGAGGTCGAGAGGTCTCTTCATCTTTCGTTGTCATTCCCGAAGGAATCTGCGGCTTGTCTGTTGCAGCTGACGTTCTTCACGTGATCTGCACACCAAATGCTTCGGTTTCAACTTGTCATCCCGTAGCGAAGCGCAGGGATCTGCTTCCCCCAGGGGCGCCGCCGCTCGGACAGGCAAACAGCAGATTCCTCCGCTGCGCTACGGAATGACAACCGAGGGGAATGACAACCAAGACCTGCATCGAAAGCAAGAAGCTGATTGTCCTGCAACGTTAAGGTCGATAACAGCACTAGTCCTAGAAGTGAAACGACACCTCCGCCGTCACCGTTCGCGGGGTCACATAATGCGTCCCTGAAAACGTCGACAGGAAGTTGTACAAGGCATCTTTGTTCGCCATGTTGATGGCCGTAACGCGCGCGCCGATCTTGTAGCGGTCCGCTCGCCAGTGCAACACGTCATCATCGCCAAGAGCCATGTCGAACAGGTTGCGCCCCTGAATGCGCTGCGGGTTACGGTCGTCGTTCTCGGTGCCCGGCGCTGGGATCTTCACCAGACTTGAGCTGAGCTGCAATGCCAGGCACTGCGAGAATCCCGTCGTCGGCGTTGCCTTCACGCCATCGCACGCCAGGCCCGACTGAAACTGCTCATCGGCGGTCAGCTGGCTTAACTGAATCCCCGGCTGGCCATCGATCGTGATGGAGGTCCCAAGGCATGCGCTGTTGGGGTCCGTGGTCCCATAGCACGGCACCGATCCGGCTACCTGCCC
Organism: uncultured Acidobacteriaceae bacterium; assembly: GCA_964243455.1. Taxonomy (GTDB): domain Bacteria; phylum Acidobacteriota; class Terriglobia; order Terriglobales; family Acidobacteriaceae; genus Granulicella. Next base: position 485 of record CAXTGN010000384.1, on the reverse strand, counting down.
GGAGTCGTATCGCCAATTGAACGAGTAAAACATGCTCTTCCGGAACGGCATCTGGTACTCCAGGTGCGTTGTCTGGTTGAACTTCTCGTCGTGGTCAATGCGGAACGGGAAGCCGCCCGGCGCACTTACCGTGGCACCGACGCCGCCGATCTGCGGATTGAAGAAGCGCGCTGCCACGGAGGACAGGCTCACCTCCGCGGTCAGCCCCTTCACCTGCGTCATGGTGGCGGTCACAGCAAACCCGGGGATCTTGGAGTTGTGCCACTCGATGGGGAAGGTCACCGGCGTCGCACCCAGGACACTGAAATCGTAGGCGTTGTGCGTGTACTTCCAGATGTATTCGCCGGAGAACACGAAGTGCTTGCTGAACCCCTGCTGCAGTCCCACATGCGCTTCATTGCGGAATCCGGGATTGAACGACGCCGGAAGACACGGGCCGACCGTGGAGAAAATCGCGTTCAACACCGGATCATTACAGCCCGTAG
>CAXTGN010000383.1:4475-5349 GCA_964243455.1 uncultured Acidobacteriaceae bacterium | reverse complement strand
CCGGCCACACTCTTCGCTCGGCTACCGCTCGCCAGCGCCAGAGACGTGGCACCACACCCTCGATGGCGGCGAGATATATGCAAAACTCACTGCGCTACACTAACAATCCAACTGATACAAAAGATCGGGCAGGCCAATCGCTCCCGTATTACCTTGCAGACCTTGGGACAGTCCGCGCTAGCAGCAGTGCCGCTATGTATCTAGTTTAACAGAAACGCCTCGAAAGTTGTGCATATGTTTCTCATTTCCGATTGCTAGAACTCAAGAACTACAGCACCGCAATCAGCTGTGACCTGCGCTCCACTTAAACCATCTGAGTGAAAGCGATCCGTGTAAGTCACCCATCTACTCCCAGAAACTGAAATGTCACCGTTTCATGCAGTGCGATATCTCTGACGATGCGCACGGGGAAGCTGATTCTGTGCCCTGTGGAGTCCACGCCTACTGATTCGCGCGATGCTGGTCCTTTGCCGAATCGAATTCGTAGGAAATAGTTCCTCATGGATGGAACGAGCGAATCCTGCTCGCCAGCAATGCTCTTGTCAGCATCGTAAAGCGCTCTCACAAAGCTCTGGTTAGCGCAGGCGAAGATGAACGTTGGATGTCGGGCCGAACCGTCGAGCACCTCTCCAACCAGCGTATGTGCGACCTCGCTTCGGTCCGTCATTGGATCGGCGGTCACCTTACGTGTCCAATTTTTGTCTTGGGGTGATCCGATCAACAAAAGCGCTGCGCTAGCAGCTGCAAGCCTGGCCCGTTGGCGCCGTTCCTTCTCCTTCGCGGTCATCCGCACCTCTTCGCCGGGACGCAGCCGGAAACCTTCCGGGCTGCCAAGGGAGGCACGACGCGCCAACGTCTGCTCTGCGGCAGATCG
>CAXTGN010000383.1:0-4465 GCA_964243455.1 uncultured Acidobacteriaceae bacterium | reverse complement strand
GATTCCCCTTAAAGCGGGCCAATTCGTTCGTTGAAAAGTCGTTGGCCGTGCTGACGGGCGCGCTCCCTGTCTTCTGGCGACCCAAAAAGATATCTTTTGGCGATCCCTAGACGTGCCTGCTCTTCGCTTTCCCCGCGGGCCGTTCTGTAGGCTTGGGCGCGACGGATACGCCATTCTGCGCGGATGGAACCCTCGAGGGCTGATCGCTCGACTTCTGACATTGGGCCAATGTCATCTATGGCTTTCAGGTGACGCTTTAGATCGTCCCTGAACACGTTTTCAATCAACTCGAGAGTTTCACCGTCTAGGATTACCGGCACAGCGATCCGCCCAATGTCCTTTGTGTAGTTGCCACTTCCAGACGCGCCTGCCGATCTTCAAGCAGCACAAGGTTGGCAGACGCCAGCACGGGTTGTTTCACCACGCCTGGCCTGCGCAAAGACGCACAAGTAGTTCCATCCGGCAGAACTCGGAGCACACCGGCTCACCCTGCTCGTACAGCAGGTGAAACCGCTCATGGCGGTGGCCGCAGGTGACACAGCTGTCGAACTGGGCGGCGTAGGCGCAGCGGAGACGAAAGATGAACGCCAGGAACGATCTAATCCGCTTAGAGATGCATGGCTCGCTGAAGCCGGAAGCTAGCGTCGCGCCGAGGCACGACTTTGCCGGCGAACATGCCGCTTTTGAAAGTTGACTTGATTTGGTCCAAGGACAATGACTCCGCTTCGCCACGGTACTGGCGACGGTACGGAACATGGTCGTAAGGATGCTTTTAGGTGCTTACGGTAGCCATCAACGCGCCCAAAGTCATAGACTTACGACTACTCTGTTCCCTGTCACGGCAGAGGTCGCGGGTTCGAGCCCCGTCGTCCTCGCCATAGTTCTAGAGCACTAGAAGCTATGGCGACTCAAAACAGAATTTGATAGCGGATTTAGGGTAGCCCGAGAAAGCTTCATCTCTCGACCGTGCTTAATGCATGTGTACAAGGCTGCGCTGACTTCGCAGCTCTACACCAGAAACCCACTATCGTTGGCTTGACGGGCAGACCCGCTGCTAAGGACACAGCGCCCTTCTGACGGGACGCGCAATGAGGCGAGTTCATGTCGCCGTGAAACACTGATCGCGAATTTCCAGTGATGGTGTGGGTCCGGTATTGTCAGTGACCCTGGTCCATGTCTGAATCAGACACATCCTAGGAACACAGAGTAGCGGATGAACAGGGGACAAGGCATGGCAAAGAAAACAGCACTCATCGTCGGCGCATCGGGCATCGTCGGCCGAAGTCTGGCTGCCCATCTGGCAGGGCAAGCAGACGCGTGGGAAGTCTTTGGTTTAGCTCGGAGACCTGCTGCGATCTACGGGGTTCAGCCATTGTCCGCCGACCTTCTGGATCCACCATCGCTGAAGCAGGCTCTGGAAGCCGTTATGCCATCGCACATCTTTCTCTGCACCTGGATGCGCCAGCCCACAGAGGCAGAGAACATTCGGGTCAACAGCGCGATGGTGCGCAATCTGCTTGAAGCCGTCTCTCCGGCCGCATCTGTCGAGCATGTGGCGTTGGTCACTGGTTTGAAGCACTACCTGGGACCGTTTGAGGCCTATGGCAAGGGCACACTTCCCCCGACTCCATTCCGTGAGGAACAGCCGCGTCTTGATCTCGAGAACTTTTATTACGCGCAGGAAGACGAAGTGTTTGCGGCCGCAGAGCGCGACGGATTCGGATGGAGTGTCCATCGACCCCACACGATCATTGGCTATGCGATAGGCAACGCCATGAATATGGGCGTAACACTCGCAGTTTACGCAACGATCTGTCGCGAGACCGGAATGCCGTTTCTGTTTCCGGGTTCCGCCACACAGTGGAACAGCCTCACGGACATGACGGACGCCCGCCTGCTTGCCCGTCAACTGGACTGGGCTTCCACCACGCCGGCTGCCCGCAATCAGGCCTTCAACATCGTGAACGGCGATGTTTTCCGCTGGAGCTGGATGTGGCAGCGCCTGGCCACATGGTTTGGGCTCGAGGCTGCGGCCTTCCCCGGGGAAGGCGCGCCGCTGGAGCAGCAACTTGCCAATGCGGGCCCCGTGTGGAAGCAAATTGCCGCGAAACACGACCTTGTAGAGCCTGAGCTAACCACCTTGACTTCGCCCTGGCACACCGATGCAGACCTTGGACGACCGATCGAAGTGGTGACAGACATGGGCAAGAGCCGAAAGCTGGTTTTTCTGGATTACCAGGCGACAGACGACAGCTTTTTCGATCTCTTTCACGTGCTCCGCCAAGAGCGCCTGATCCCTAGCCAGAACTAGGTTGGGATGGGAACCTTGCTCTCAGGTCCCGACAGGAATTTATTCAAGACGTCCTTCATGGCAGTAGGATCGCGACCCAGGAGCCGCCCCAGGGCCGGATCGACGACTGTAAATTCGAGCGCTCGGGATGCGATGTACAGGGTCCCAAGTGCACTCGCCATCACTTCGGGAATCCCGTGCGAGATGAGACCCATTCGATACTCCTCATCGGTGACGGCCTCTCTCGCGACCGGTCGGCCAAGGAGCTCCGAGGCGACCTTCGCGAGGTCGGCGAAGATCAAAGCCTCAGAGCTGGTCAATGGTGGCGATATACCTTCAAACAGATCGGTGTCTAGGAGCGTCGAAACAGCCGCTTCCGCAAGGTCGGCACGTGCGGTCCATGAGACCGGCCCATCCTCCGGGAGAACGATTCTCCCGGTATGCTTCAATCCTCCCAGTTGGGTTGGCGAAATTCCCCGTGCACACACGGATGCCGCGCTGCTGGAGGTCTTCAGCTTTCTCTGGGTTGCGTACGCTAACCCCTATTTGCGCGCTCGGCAGCCTCTTCGAAAGACCCTCCACGACGTGCCTGCCTAGTTGTCCGTTCGCGCCTGTCACAACGATCATGCTTTCTCCTTCGGGCGTTACGTTTCTGTTTTCGCCGGATCTAGACGGAGCCGTTACAATTACCTTCGGTGGGGCGGTTAGCTCAGTTGGTTAGAGCGCCTGCCTTACAAGCAGGATGTCGGGGGTTCGAGTCCCTCACTGCCCACCATTCCTTCCGCAAGCTCCTGCATCCGTGTGCCGAACCTACTTGACACCGTTACGTGGGGAACCATCGGACGTGCTGACGGCAAGCCCAGCCGTAAGCGCGTCGAGCGCCGAGATGAGACTTCCTGTCCCACTATCCTGAGGAGGGCCGGACCACACGACGGAAAAGCGATCCGTGCTGGTTCTTGCGCGTGCCCAGACACTCTCAGCGTTCGTATTGATCAGCCGAGCGACGCCCGCCAAGTTCGACGATCGTGCCAGCATCGCCAAATTGCGCACCAGAACGCCTTTGAACTGGACGCCATCGTCGCCGCAATTCGGCTCGCAGGCATCGTGAAAAATTCCGTCTTTGTCCGTAAGGTGCCCATCAACTGCGGCGGAGATCCTTTCAGCAAGGCCCAGCGCCGCTGGATCTGCGGTGAGCTGGTGCAATCCCACGAGACCCGTCAAGAGCACACCCTGGTTGTACGTCCAGGTCTCCCGATGATTGTTCTGGCAGGAAGAATCTAAGCCATCGTTCACCAGGGAGTCGCTGTTGATCATGCCTGAAGCGAGGAACCATCGCTCCTCCTTCAGCGCCCACCTCAGATATCCGGATCGGGCCTTCGCTGTGCTGCGTTGCGCAAGCCTCACGGCTACCGAGAGGAAGAGTTCATTGGCGATGGCGTTCTTGTAGTGTTCGTTCTTCTTCCACCAGATGCCACCGCCACACGTGTCGGACCATCCTCCGCTCATGTCCGCGAAGATGGACTCTGCCATCTTCAGATATCGGGGATCATGGCGGAGGTCATACACGTCCAGCCAGGCCAGAGCCCACCATCCCTCATCGTCGTAGAACTCATTCAGAAAACCCGGATTCTTATGCTGTGCTGCCCTGAATGTATTTGCGAAGATGCTGTCGAAATCCCGCGTCGGCAATTGCCGGCTTGCATTCGCGAGCGCCGTGATGCCGTTTGCAGAGTTCCACCAGCCCGTACCCCGAAACAACCCGGTTTGGATGTCATACTCCGCCGCCAGTGCCTGGGCGGCTGCCTTCACCCGCTCGCCCGCTTGCTCGGGGCCCGCACTCTGCTGCGTTTGCGCAAGCCCATGCAGAGCACCAAGGATCCCTACCAAAAGAGCCCACACCACGGAACAGACGCGTCGCTCAGTTCGCACCAGACGATCATGCAACAGCCAAGGCCGATTTGCACCCGTGAGGCGTGTAGGGTGATGGCAGGAGATCGTCTCATTCGATGGACCCCACCGTCTCTCGCCCTGCCGTACTGACCCGCCGCACCTTCGTTGGCCAAGGACTTTGCTTCACCGCTGCTGCGGCCTCAGGGGCGCCCCTTGTGACCGTTACTGCACCGGCCTGGACGGCGGCATCCGGCCAACGGCCTATTCCCAGCCAGCGGCGCTTTC
>CAXTGN010000382.1:5151-5364 GCA_964243455.1 uncultured Acidobacteriaceae bacterium | reverse complement strand
GATAGCACTCCGAGCGCGGGTATATGGGTCCTTCACTGCGTTCAGGATAAAGGCTTCTAGGTACAACTGATTTGCGTGGCATCACTGCCTAGGCAAGCTTCGCCACCCACGGAACACGCGTACAATTTGGCACAAGCCACGCGCTGCATCGAACCCTTCGCAACGCACGTCTAATCGGGAGGCCCATGACAAACGACGAACGCGATTTGAATA
>CAXTGN010000382.1:0-5141 GCA_964243455.1 uncultured Acidobacteriaceae bacterium | reverse complement strand
CATTGAACGGCGATCGCAAGATCTTCCTCGCCACGCAACACGACGCCTCCGTCGATGAACCGACCGCCGAGGACATCTACAACGTCGGCACTATTGGCAACATCGTGCAGTCTGTTCGTCTCTCTGACGGCAACATTCGCGTGCTTGTTGAGGGCGTCGAACGTGCACGCGCCACCGAGATCAACGATGATGATGGCTTCTTCGTCGCCACCGTGCGCACCTCGCGCACTGAGTTGCAGCCCACCGCGCAGACCGATCAACTCGTCGCGCGTGTGCACCAGCTTTATGAGCAGTACAGCAAGCTGCAGCAGTCGCTGAACCAGGAAGCGGCGGCTGCCCTGCGCACCGATGAGCCCGCCAAACTGGCCGATCTGATCGGTGCGAACCTGCCACTTTCCATCGAAGAAAAGCAGCAGCTCCTCGAGGTGTTCGATCCGGAGATGCGTCTCGCCCGCGTGGCCGATACGCTCGACATCGCCATCGAAAAGCTCAACGTCGATCGCACCATTCAGTCCCGTGTAAAACGGCAGATGGAGCGCGCGCAAAAAGAGTATTACCTCAACGAAAAGATCAAGGCGATCCAGAAGGAACTCGGCCGCGGCGAAAAGAGCGAGTTCGACGAGCTCAAGAAGAAGATCGAAGACGCCGGCATGCCCAAGGACGTGCAGGACAAGGCCACGCAGGAGCTTAAGAAGCTCGAGGCGATGCCACCCATGTCGGCCGAGTCGACCGTCAGCCGGAACTATCTGGATTGGCTGCTCGCCGTGCCGTGGCGGAAGCGCTCCAAGGAGATCCGCTCCATTGAGAATGCCGAGCAGATCCTGAATGAGGATCATTACGGTCTGGAGAAGATCAAGGACCGTATCCTCGAGTTCCTCGCCGTGCGGCAGCTCGTCAAGAACCCCAAGGGCTCTATTCTTTGCTTCGTCGGGCCTCCGGGCGTCGGCAAAACATCGCTGGGCATGTCTATCGCGAAGGCCACCGGCCGCAAGTTCGTTCGCATGTCCCTGGGGGGTGTGCGCGACGAGGCAGAAATTCGCGGGCATCGCCGAACGTATATCGGTGCCCTTCCAGGTCAGATCATTCAGTCCATGAAGAAAGCCGGCACGAAGAACCCCGTGATCATGCTGGACGAAATCGACAAGATGGCGGCGGATTTCCGCGGTGATCCAGCTGCGGCGCTGCTGGAGGTCCTCGACCCCGAGCAGAACAACACCTTCCAGGATCACTATCTGGACGTCGAGTATGACCTTTCGCAGGTCCTGTTCGTGGCCACGGCCAATGTCCTGCATACTATCCCGGCTCCCCTGCAGGACCGAATGGAGATCCTCCGGCTCTCGGGATACACCGAGCTCGAAAAGCTGGAGATCGCACGGCAGTACCTCGTGAAGAAGCAGCTGGAAGGCACTGGACTTACACCGGAACAGATCAGCCTGAGTGATGACGCGCTCCGAGCCATCATCCGCAGCTACACACGGGAGTCAGGCGTCCGCAACCTTGAGCGCGAGATTGGGAATGTATGCCGCAAGGTGGCCAGGCGCGTCGTTACGAATCCGGAGCACAAGGAAGCCGTCACCTCCGACACGCTTGCGGACCTCTTGGGAATCGCAAAGTATCGTGACTCGCAAGTTCACGAGCGTAACGAGGTCGGGCTCGTTACCGGGCTCGCCTGGACCGAGATGGGCGGCAGCATCCTCCAAACCGAGGTTCAGGTGCTGGATGGCAAGGGCAAAATGACCGCTACCGTCCAGCTGGGTTACGTGATGCAGGAGTCAGCTCAGGCTGCACTTACCTACATTAGGTCCCGCTCGCATCACCTCGGACTTCCGAAGGACTTCTACCGCAACATCGACATTCACATCCATGTTCCCGAAGGAGCGATTCCCAAGGACGGTCCATCCGCGGGAATCACGCTTGCTACCGCACTCGCCTCCGCATTGACCAAAATCGAGGTGCGGAGGGACATCGCCATGACCGGCGAGATCACCTTGCGAGGCAAGGTTCTCCCCATCGGCGGCTTGAAGGAGAAGTTGTTGGCCGCTCACCGCGCCGGGATCTTCGAAGCCGTCTTGCCCGCCGACAACAAGCGGGACCTTCCTGACCTCCCAGACCTCATCAAGAACTCGATGAAGTTGAACTTCGTGGAGAATATGGATGAGGTGCTGGAGATCGCATTGGCAACGAGGCTACCGAAACTCGACGAGGAGACACCGGAAGCCCTGGCGAATATGCCGCCTCCACCGGCGGAAGTACCGTCGCACAACGTCCACCAGTAAACCCTGTACAAGCAGAAAAGCCCGGCCATGTGCCGGGCTTTTCTGCTTATACAGATCGTCCTCGTATGAAGTTGAAGATGAATGAGATCACAGCCAATAGAAGGAGGATGTGAATCAGGAATCCAGCCGCGTGAAACACGAAGAAACCGCCCGCCCACAGGATCAGGAGAACCACCGCAAGGATGAGAAACATAGCAAGCCTTTCAGGCGCAGAGAGCGCGATTGCATGTACAGGGATGTTGGAGCCAATCGCTTTCCGTACCGTTGCTTCACGGTGAAAATTCTGCGCTGCATTTTCGGCGGATAACATCTGCGTACGTCGTTGCATCCATAGTTCAGTCTCTATGGAGGTCACATTGGAACTGATCATCATCATTGTTCTGCTCCTGCTGCTCTTCGGGTCCTTTCCCGTTTTTCCATACTCCCGCAGCTGGGGATATGCCCCTACCGGTACGCTGGGTACCATTCTGCTGATTGTGGTGATCTTGTACCTGTTGAAAGTCATCTGAGCTCCCACTTCAGCATCGTCGCGATAGCATAAAGGGCAGCTCACGAGGCTGCCCTCGCTTATGCCCATCTCTTCTCTCGAGTCCGCCGTCCTTCGTCTCAGTGACTTGTCACCCGGCAATATTCAGTCCGAGATCCGTGCGATGTCCGTCGCCTGCGCCGCGGTGAATGGTATCAATCTTGCCCAGGGCGTCTGCGACACCGACGTCCCCGCCTCGGTCGCCCAGGCCACGATCGATGCCATCCAGCAGGGCCACAACATTTACACACGCCTCGACGGCATCGCTCCGCTGCGCCAGGCCATCGCGCGCAAGTTCGCCAGCTTCAATCACATGGAGGTCGACCCCGAGACGCAGGTTCTCGTCACTTCCGGAGCGACCGGCGCCCTGCACGCCGCACTGATGGCCCTGCTGAATCCAGGGGACGAGTGCATTGTGCTTGAGCCCTTCTACGGCTACCACGTCGCCACACTCAACTCGCTCCGCATGACACCCGTCATCGTCCCACTCACCGCCCCCGACTGGAGCCTCGACCTAGACCGCCTCCGCGCCGCCATCACCCCCCGCACCCGCGGCCTCATCCTCAACACCCCCGCCAACCCCACCGGCAAAGTCTTCACCCGCACCGAGCTCAAAGAAATCGCCGAACTCACCCTCCGGCACAACCTCTTCGTCTTCACCGACGAGATGTACGAAAACTTCATCTACGACGGCGCCCAGCACCTCTCCCTCGCCACGCTTCCCGGCATGGCCGAGCGCACCGTCACAATCTCCGGCTTCAGCAAGGTTTTTTCCGTCACCGGCTGGCGCCTGGGCTACCTCACCGCCGACCCCCGCTGGCTCCCCGCCATCGGCTACTTCCACGACCTCACCTACGTCTGCGCCCCCGCCCCCCTCCAGCACGGCGCCGCCGCCGGCCTCGACCAGCTCCCCCCAAGCTTCTACACAGACCTCACCGCCGAGTACCAGCGCAAGCGCGACACCTTCTGCGCCGCCCTAACCCGAGCCGGCCTGACCCCCCACATCCCCACCGGCGCCTACTACGTCCTCGCCGACGCCACCCCCATCCCCGGCCCAGACGCCAAAACCAGAGCCCGCAAGCTCCTCGCCGACACAGGCCTCGCCGCCGTAGCCGGCACCGCCTTCTTCCTCACCGACCCCACCACAGGCGAGAACCCCGGCAACAACCTCCTCCGCTTCTGCTTCGCAAAACGCGATGAAGAACTAGCGGAAGCCTGCCGCCGCCTAAACACCTACCGCGCTTAGCTGACAGACACCGCCCTCGTCACTCGCCACGCCTCGAATCTCTTGATAGTCATCCTCTAAAGTCTTCATCTGCTACTTTTCATTCCCACACCGGAAATGCTATTTCAATCAACCCATGCACTGACCTTCCCTTACAATCCACCTCGAACTCATGCCGCGACAACGATTTGATTGGAGACCGCCCCTCTACACAGCCGTTCTCGCGACAATTGTCTTCGTGCCAATCACGTTTGTAAGTAGATTCGACTTCGCTGAGGTCGGATACCTTCTTTTCATCGCGCCTGTAGTCGCGGTCGTCCTGTTAATCAGGGCTCTTCTGCGCAACCGGCTCACGCGTTTCGGTACGCTTCTAAGCTACTGCGTTGTGACACTCATCATGGTTAAGAGCACCATCTTCTGGCGAGCACACGGGCGATGGCTCCTCTTCGGAGGCGAGTACAAGAGAGCAGTCCTAGCACAGCCTCAGCCTCTTGCCGGAGACCTCCGGCACCTGGAGTGGGACGACTGGGGCTTGGCCGGTAGCGGAACGAGTGCGTACTTGGTCTTCGATCCGGAAGACACTCTCATTAGCAGACTTCGTGAAAGCAAGGACGGCAGAATCAATCAGTATCTCTGCGGAGCGTCCGCCATCAACCGGCTACAAGCGAAATGGTATTCAGTTGTCTTCTACACGAACCAGTTCTGGGAAGCTTGCACTTAACCTCATTTGCGAACCAAAGCAACAGAAGACACTCAAGTGAGTCCCCTCTCTGCATAACTTGCATCCTTCCTCTAACACCCACCCGCAATACTCGGAATCAGCATCACCTCATCCCCATCCGCAAACGGATGAGTCTCCCCGCCAAGAAACCGAATGTCCTCATCATTGATATACACATTGATGAATTTCCGCAGCTTCCCTTCCCCATCCTTCAAGTTCGTCGCCAGCGCCGGATACTTCGTATCAATCTCACTCAACAACGTCTGCAAATTCGAAGCATCCGAAGCAAAGCTCTTTTGCCCATCCGTATGCCGCGCTAACGCCGTCGGCAACACTACTTTCACGCTCACCGCACCCCTCCTGCCAACACCAGCTCCTCTGTTCCCCTAGCCG
>CAXTGN010000381.1:0-5365 GCA_964243455.1 uncultured Acidobacteriaceae bacterium | reverse complement strand
ACCGACAGGACCAGGGCATCCGGGGGTTGGCTGACGCGGGGGTCTTCCCAGCCTGACGCGGTTTCCGGACTGGATGGCGCGGCGTTGCCGACCCCGGCTGAGGCGCCCCGGCCGGTCATGGCCCGTCGTAGTTCGGCTGGGTGTCGAAGCGCAGCGCTGGCCAGGCCGCGGCGATGGTGGCCAGCGCCCGCCACGGCGTCCAGTCGGCCGACCAGAAGCTGAGGTGCAGCGCGCCCGGGTTCTGCCGGGGCACCGGGTGGCGGCCCAGGGTGGCGTAGCGGTCCTCCTGGACGCCCCGCAGCATCTCGGTGGTGCCCCAGTGCTCCCACAGCCAGCGCACGGCGTCCGGGTGGTCGGGGCCGAGCTGCAGCACCGCCTCCGGCACGGGCACGAGCCGGTGCAGGTCGAAGGGGCAGGCCTGGCCCTGCCCGACCCGGGCCAGCACGGTGCCGTGCCGGAGGGCACTGGCCTCGCGCAGCTGCCCGGCGAGAGCGCGGGCGCCGGCGGCGCTGAGAACCCGGCGCCCCGGCGGAGGCGGCCAGAGCAGCAGGTGCAGCAGATCCTCCTCGAGCTGATCCAGGTCGAGCGGCCACGGCACCTCGCCCGGCCCGGCCGCCGCTGCCTGGAACGCCGCCACCTCTGGCGCGGCGCCGGTCACCACCAGCCGGTGATGCAGCCAGTCGGGATGCGGCAGGCGCAGCGACGCCCCCGGCCCCCTCTCCTCGCCTGCCCTGGCCGGCAGGGGCGTGGCCTGGTCGGGATCCCGGTCCGGGTGCGCGACCGGCGCAGGCGGCGGGTGGTCATGCCCTGCCCTGCCGACCCCCGCCGGCCCCTGCCCTGTTTCTCCGGCATCCGCCATCGCACGGGTGGCGGCCTGCTCCGCCGCGAGCCAGCCCAGCAGCCTGTCGGCGGCGTCGCTCGCCGTCTGGACCGGAGAGCGCGCCATCAGATCGCGCCCGGCCGACGGCGGCCATGGCGGGCGGGGACGGCGCGCGCCCGCCAGATGCCGCGCAGGGCGGCTGCGGCGAGCCGGCCGTGCTCGACGTTGCCCCAGCGGTCCACCTTGCAGAACACCGGCCCGAAGCGGAGGCCGGCGCTCCGCAGCCACGCCTCCAGGGCCCGGACCGGGCAGGCTAGCACCGCCGCCGCCCGGCGCAGCGTGACGGTGCGGGTGGGGACACCGGCCCCGGAGCCTTCACCAGCCAGGCTGGGAAGGATCAGCTCGACGCCGGCATCGGTCAGGCGCACGCCGTCCCGGTCCAGGCGGAGCAGCGCCTCGCGGTCGAGGCCGGCGGCGGCAAGCAGCAGCAGGGCACGGTCGCGCAGGCCGGCGAGGTCGCCTGGGCAGCGGGCGGCCATGCGGGCGAGCTGAGCCGGGCCGGGCGGCGCAGCACGGCGATAGGGCAGCTTGATGCCGGGCGCCTCGTCCTGATCGGCGCGGTGCATGGCACGGGCGGCCTGCAGCACGGCCCGCACGCCCGGATCGGCGCCGGGCGTGGGATGACCGGCGCGGCGGTGCCGGTCGTTGAGGGCGGCGACGTGCCGGGCCAGCGCGCCGGGGGTAAGGCGGCGGGCCAGCAGGACCAGGTAGGCCACGGCGGTTGCTGGGCTGGCCGGCAACGCGGTCCAGTTTAGGGCGGCGCACCACGTCTCGAACGCCGCCCAGTCGCGAGCATAGAGGCGCAAGGTCTCCGGCGCCTGCGGTGCGTAACCGCCCTGCCCCGGCGTGCTGCCGTCCGCACCCGTGCGCCCCGGTGCCGGGGTAACTGCAACTCCGTTTTCGGTCGGGGTCAATGCGTCTGATCCCCTGGAATTGTCGTTAGGTCGCGGTGATTATGTCGGTGCCCACCCCCACGTCTGCCAACGTGCTGTGTCATCGGGTTATTTTGCCTATCACTGAGAATAAGGCAAGCTGCTACTAAGCGTGGTAAAGCGTTTTCGGCTGCCCTCCGGTTTGTCGCCAATTCCGTCTGCTAATCCCGCTTTGGGCTGGGGAGCCGCGTCCACAATCTGAATTGTGCACCAAGGCCACTCGGCATGACAACCATCCAGCTTACGTCAAAGAGAACCCGACATTACCATCCGTGCGTCTGACCGAGGAAGGCTGCTTAGCTCAGCCTTGCGGCAATCCTCGCAACAACGCCGATCAGAGTGAAGAATGAGCATCAAAGGATTGCGGCTTCTTAGTTACGGAACGCTCGGTGCAGCGCAGGTAAGATCTCAGCGAGGTGGCTAAACTCTGTCATGTCGTGCACCGATAGCTCGTAGGCAAGAGTCTCCAGGGAGTGCCGATCCATGCCCATTGTTCTCAACAACGCTGGGGCGTCGGTGCCGCCCGGAAAGCGCTTGAACTCGGGATGTGCTCCGATCCAGTAGCGGCTGAAAAGTTCCATCCCCCGGTCGGTGTCCCGCGCCAGATGCAGCATGAACATGAACGTGATATCCGGCGTGTCCGCGACCCGGATGGTGGCGCTGGCACTGGCCTTGATCCCCGCACGCCGCAGGGCGGCGGCATCGAATCCAAGCTCGACCGGGTCAGTGAAATGCAGGACGAGCTTCAGCGACGACGGCCCAATGAATTCCTCTATATGGTTAGGGTTGCCATAAAGGCGCTGCTCGTAGCTTAGGGATGCATCTGCGAGCCGCGTTGGATCGACGACGTAGTTGTCGATGTGCGCTTGCGGGAACCAGAGCGAATAACGCTCCTTCTCAAGCGGGTGCCACAAGAACCACCATTTGAACATGTCTGTGGTCACGCCCGCCATCTCGATGCGCGCCTGCGTGTACGCGGTGGGACCGTCCAGCAGGGCGTAGCCTGCGTCCGGATACCTGAATGACGGATCAAGGATCTTGTTGATGTCCATGACGCTTGGGGTGAGTGTCTGTTCCGGCGGCATCGGTCCCTGCTGGAGGGCCTTTGCCCAGTCGACGGGCACCATCAGATCACGCTGGAAGAACTCTTCATATGGCTTTTCGCGGATGGCTTCCTGGTTCCGTAAAAGTTGCTGCTGCATTGGCACTGGAAGATAGGTCACCGGTGTCAGAACCCGGCCCGCCACGGCACCAACGCCGGCACTGCTTCCTGTTGGGACGGTGCTGGGTTCGTCATGTGACGCACCTGCGAATGCCGCTTCCAGCACTGGAAAGCTGCTCTTCCTTATATCTTCTGTCATGGGACCAGACTTCTGAATGTGAATGCGTGCAAGGTCGGCTTCTCAGCCGGGATGCCGGTCCCGGGCTTTGTCGAATGCTTCATGGAACGAGTGCCCAATGCTCAGAGTTTGAGGATGCGGGTCGCGTTGCGCCACGAGATCTTCTCGCGCACTTCGTCGGATACGGGCGCCTTGTCGAACCAGCCGCCGGCGGCCGCCATGCTTTCGAACGGATGATCGACGGAGAACATCACCGCGTCGTCGCCTAGTCCCTGCAGCGCGCAGGCCATAGGTGGATCGGAAAACATGCCCGCCGTCGTGATGGCCACGTTTCGCCGGATGACCTCGGCCGGCTTGAGGGTCGTGTCTCCGCCGAACGCCGCCGCACGGGCATCGAGGCGCCAGAGCAGGTAGGGCAGCGTCTCGCCCATGTGCCCCAGCAGCAGCTTGACCCCCGGAAAGCGCGTGAAGACACCGCCGAAGATGAGGCGCAGGGTGTGCGCCGCCGTTTCGGCTGTCCAGCTCCAGGTGGCGCCGATCACCTCCGGACGGCCCGCATAGGTCGCCGGCATGACCAGAGGGTCGGCCGCGTGGAGGTAGACCGGCACGTCGAGTGCCTCCGCCCTCTCCCAAAACGGATGGAAACGCTCGCTGTCCAGATACTTGCCGTCCGTGTGCCCAAACAGCATCACGCCTTTCATGCCGAGTTGGCGCACGGCGCGCTCCATCTCGCTTGCGCCCGCATCCGGGTCCTGCAGCGGCACCGTGGCAAAGCCCGCAAAGCGGGTAGGATGCTGCCGGACCACTTCGGCCAGATGATCATTGGCTTGACGTGCGAGCTGCATGGCATGGGTGGGGTCCAGCACGCCTTACACGCTGCCGACGTTCGACAGCACGGCCAAATCGATGCCGGCCGCCGACATGGCTTCCAGCCGACGGTCGCCTACATCGGAGAGTATAGGCAAGATCTTATCGGTAATCGACCGAGGAAGATCGGGGACCAGGGTGAGCCAGCGTTCTATATGGGCCGGGTCGTTAAGAACGAAATGCTCTTCCAGAGCTATGCGACGCATCTGATCGCCTCCCGGTATGCACTGGTGTGCAGGTATGACACTTTACTTGGTGCCCCCTTGATCATGAGCCTTGGCCTCCTGCCAGGCTGACGCTGCTTCTGATAGGGCCGGAAACTACCTACACCACGTTTGGGACGTCATGGCACGGCCGGCCATGTGCGGTTTGGGTGAACGGCGCGCCGAAGCATGAGGCGGATCATAGTAAGCTTGACTATGGCGTCGAGCACTTCGGGCAGGCGTTCGTAATCCCAGGACAGGTGGCAGCGTGGTGCTCGGATTGCCGTATGCCCAAGGTCGGTCAGCATGCGGCCCAATGGTGTGTCGCCCCGCACGTCTCCACGGCGACCGCGCAGGCGCCCTGCTTCTCAATGATGCTCATCGCAGGCGGCTCCCTTTCTGCCGGTTCTCACGACCACACCTTGGCGCATCAATGCCGCTGGAGGCCGTCCATCCAATCTGCGGGAGAGCGACGCAGACCAGGGAGCATCAGGCAATCGCACGGTTCCGGCCTGGGCATACGACGCTGGCTGGTCGAACGCACCAACGCCCGGCGGCTGGAAAGCAAGCGCCTCGGCCTGCGCTATGACCGGCTCGGATACATTATCAGCGCGCTGCTCCAGGCCGTATGCATACTCCTGGTTGCACCCAGGCTCACTCGGGAATTCTGAAGACAGCATCCTAGGTAGTTTCCGGCACTAGGCACAGCCGGGCATAGCAGAATAGATTTAGTCCAGTCCGTTATCTCATCGTTCGCTTTGCTCGCTTCGTGATTGATGAGGCTTACAGCAAGCGACATTGGATCTGTTCCGCATATGATTGTTAGGGATCGGCAAAGCTCCTCAAACCTACATGCTGTCGTACTGTCGTCACGGTCGAAAGGGCGACATAGGAAGCCTCCCTGCATAGGTCTGTATCCGCTATCGATTCAAGACTTGTAGATGGTCAACTTCTTTATCACCCGGCCGATCTTCGCCTCGGTGGTGGCCATCATCATGGTCCTGGCTGGCGCCGTCGGCTACGTGCTGCTGCCGGTCGCGCAGTTCCCGGACATCACGCCGCCCCAGGTGGTGGTCAGCTCGGCCTATGGCGGCGCCAGCGCGCAGACCGTCGCCGACACCGTCACCACCGTGCTGGAGCAGC
>CAXTGN010000380.1:0-5371 GCA_964243455.1 uncultured Acidobacteriaceae bacterium | reverse complement strand
TTAGCGATACCCCCGGACCAGAAGGCGTCCCAGATGCGGTCGATTTGATTGCGGATGTTCCCGGTAAGCATGGACGTACAGTTTCGCATTCCCGGGAAGTGAACGCCTAGGATTGTCCACTGCTCTGTCCACCGTGGAGCATGACACTCTCTAGATGGGCTTTTCTGTTGAATATGGTGGAGGTCTCTACCTTCTGCATCGAGATAGAGCACTTCCAGGGGAGTCCAGTGCTGTGCAGTAGACCACTCATATTGTTTGGCTTAGGCGGATTTATCCTACGGTGTCCACGCAGATTTTCGGAATGGAACTTCGAGGTGCGTGGACACGTTTTGGGGCTAGCGATGCACTGTCAGAGTTTGCAATCAAGACTTTGAGGCCGAAGGAGTCTGGACGCTTACGTGAGCGATGGGCAGAGCCTGTGGCTGGAGGTCTTCGCCTCTGGTTCACTGGAATGGCGCCATCACTGTAGCCGGAACGGCATGCCTGGGAAGGCGGCGCTGGGCAAATAGCCGGCTGTCAGCCTCAAGGCTGCGGCAAAGGTTTCGCGACGAGTACGCCGGAATGTTCGCATGCGCTTCCTCACATAAATTGTGATCGTGGGACCAAGCGGGCGATTGCCGACAAAGTACTGACCTTGTGTGTCAGTACTAGTTCTGACCCGACACTCTTTGGTAATCAGCAAAGGCTGAGGTTCCGGTGAGCCGGGCAGCCGCGCTGCACACGGAAGCGTCACTAGATTCGCCACGACCATCGTTACGTGCGCAATTTGTTCGATTTCTTTATTTATAGGCAAATAAACAACTTGCGACCGCATAGGACCAGCCACGCAACACACTGCTGCGGCTTCGGGTTATTTTGTTCCTCCATGCATTGCAATAATTGGCAAATTCCTCCATAAGTAATCATTGCGGAATTCACCTACTAACCCGCGAGTCCCGTTGCAAATAATTGAGTTGACGTTGCCCGACGTACGCCCTACCCTTTGAAAACTTCAATAAATCATTTGGCAGATCGACTAAGTTGTTAGATCTCAGTTGGTATGCGTCTGCGTTCCCGCTTTCCAGCGAGCAGGGTGATCTCTGCCTCTGGATCGAACGCGGGAAACGCCCGACGTACGCGGAGAAGCCCTCGCATCGGGCGGCGTTGTCGTCGGTGCTGCCACGTTTTGCAGAGCACATGAGAGGAATCGAATGACGAAGAATGCTCTCAGGATCCCTAAGAACGACCCGCTCGCCCCGGCTCCGGCCATGGGACGGGAGCAGTTTCTGGCGGTTGACCGCCCTCCAACACGTAGTGAGCGTATGTTTCCCTATCTCGCGACTCCAGTTCTTGTCGGGCTGATTGCTTTCTTGTCGCTCTTACCTATGACGTGGCAACAGCAGGTTGGCTATGGTGTCTTGTCCATTGCCGTTGCCTGGGTCATGCACAGGCTGCATCCGGGTCGAGCTGTCACACTCGCGATCGCCATGCTCTCCCTATGCACCACGATGCGCTATGCCTTCTGGCGCGGCAACGGACTCTACGACGCACTGTTCAGCCCATGGCAGCGCGTGGTTCCCGCAAGCGCGGTTCTGATGATCCTGCTTTTTGCTGCAGAGTTGTATTCCTTCACGATTCTGGTGCTCGGATTCATGCAGACCATCGCTCCTCTGCGGCGGCCAGTGAAGCCGATGCCGGAAGATCGATCGCTCTGGCCCACTGTGGACATCATGATCCCGACATACAACGAACCGCTTGAGATTGTTCGTTACACGGCCATGGCTGCACAGGCGATCGATTGGCCCCAGGACCGTCTCACCCTCACCATCCTCGATGACGGGGAGCGCGAGGAATTCCGCAGTTTCGCCGCAAAAGCCGGGATCGGGTATATCGCGCGAACAGAACACTCCGGGGCAAAAGCCGGCAACCTCAACAACGCGATCGAGCAGACCCTGGGCGAGTATGTCGCCATCTTCGATTGCGATCACGTGCCAACACGCAGTTTTCTACAACTCACCATGGGTTGGTTTCTCGCCGATTCCGGCCTGGCCCTCATGCAGACCCCCCATCACTTCTATTCCCCCGATCCCTTCGAGCGCAATCTCAACCAGTTTCGGATGACGCCGAATGAAGGCAGTCTGTTCTACGGCATCGTGCAGGACGCAAACGATCTCTGGAACGCAACCTTCTTCTGCGGCTCATGCGCCGTTCTGCGAAGGTCAGCCCTCGAAGAGGTTGGCGGCATCGCGCAGGAGACGGTCACCGAAGACGCGCACACCTCGCTGCGACTGCAGCGCGCGGGATGGAACACGGCCTACATCAACGTCGCGCAGGCAGCTGGGCTCGCCACGGAGACGCTTTCCGGTCATGTGCGCCAGCGCATTCGCTGGGCCAGGGGCATGGCTCAGATTCTTCGCACAGATAACCCCTTGTTCGGCAGAGGGCTTCGCCTTTCTCAGCGTCTCTGCTACCTGAACGCCACGATGCATTACCTGTACGGGATTCCGCGGATGCTCTTTCTTACGGCACCGCTCATGTTTCTGTTCTTCGGGCTATCGAATGTGCCGGGATACTGGGCAGCCATCCTGGCGTTCGCGCTTCCACACCTCCTGCTCTCCAATATTGCGAACAGCCGGGTCCAGGGCGGTCATCGGCATTCGTTCTGGAACGAAGTGTATGAAACCGTGCTTGCGCCCTACATCATGATCCCGACGACAGTGGCCCTGATTGCCCCCAAGCACGGCAAATTCAACGTGACCGTCAAGGGAGGCATGCAGGAGGCCAGCTACTTCGATCGGCGCATTGCGCGTCCTTTCATCATTCTCGCCGCCTTGAACTTCGCCGGAATCTGCATGGCCATTCCGCGCTATCTGTACTGGGATCATGAGCACGCTGCCACCATCATCATCAACGTGATCTGGACCGTCTTCAATCTCGTCATGCTCGGCACTGCGCTCGCCGTTTGCTATGAGCAGAAGCAGCGGCGTGAATCGAATCGTGTGGACTGCAATGTGGCCGTGAAGCTGCATACCGAATCCTCCTTTCAGCCAGCGACCGCGGTCAATCTCTCCAATGGCGGCGTCGCGGTGCGTACGGCCGGGAACTGGAAGCCGGGAAGCCGGGCGCGCATAGAGTTCGCTGGTTTTGCTCCGGACATGCTCATCGCCGCTGAGGTGATCGCACACAAGGGCAAGCAGGTCCGCCTAAAGTTCACCGATGACTGCCTTGAGCAGCAGAGGATTCTCACGCAGGTGCTGTATTCGGCGCCCGACCGTTGGTCCTCCTGGTACGGGCACAACGACGCCGACCGGCCGTTCCGAAGCCTGGGCCGCATTCTTAGCCTCAGCCTCAAGGGCTTTTGGCGCGTAGCGAGCGCTCCAGGCTCGGTGCCTTCCACCGAACACGAGGATCCCGCTCTCAGCACTTCTCGCGACCGGGCCATCGCGGCTATGCTCTTGCTTTCGCTTTCGTTTCTAAGCATCCGAGCCGCAGGGGCAACGGCAACGACCAAACCGAAGCCAGCCGTTCCACACGAGGCAAGCTCCACCGCTCCTGTCGTCATGCAAAGCTTCCATCTCGGCGCGTTGGACAGCGATTCGCTCCTGCTCGAAAAACCCGGAAGCAGGACCACGGTGCAGTTTATGGTGCCGGATACGTGGCTGGTGCGCGGTGGCGATCTCCGGCTTCGGTACGCGCTGCCGGAGGGCGAGAGCAAAGGGGATGCGGCAATCGCAGAGGTGCGGCTGAACGATGTGCCGCTTGGGTCCATCGCACCGACAGCCGGGGAGTATGCCGCAGGCACTGGCGAGACCGTGATCCCCATCCCTGGAGAGGTCCTGATCCGCAGAAACACCCTCACCATCCAGCTGCCGGGCAACGGCATGGCCGGGTGCACGCGAACGTCACAGCCGGTCACACCCATCCGCCTGGACCCTGCCAGCCAGCTGACACTCGAGGCCCAGCCATTGCACCTGGCCAGTGACCTGCTTGCGCTGCCTCATCCCTTTCTGGAGCATCTGGCCGCGGCTCCCTCGGTCATTCCCGTCATCTTCGCTCACGCGCCATCGAGCACGGTTTTGCAGGCTGCAGGCATCATGGCCTCCTGGTTCGGGATTGGGGAAAGCGACACGCCCAAGCACTTCCCGGTGGCTTATGGCACGTTGCCCAGGGGCAACGCCATCGTCTTGCTCTCAGGGGCGGATACCCTCCCCGGCCTGGGCGTGTCTGACGCGAAGCGGACCGTTGCCATGGTGGACAATCCTGTCGATGCGTATGGAAAGCTCCTGATCCTGAGAGCTGAAAGTGATGAGGACCTCCTCATCGCTGCGCAGACGTTTGCGCTGAGGCAGAAGCAGATCACAGGGGAGACGGCACTCCTGCCAGCCGTTGCCTTGCCCGCGGCACGTGGAGCCGATGACGCGCCGCGCTGGGTCCACAACAATCAAACGCCCTTGTCGCAGCTGATGACCGAGTCTGAAAGACACACCACAGATGCCAATCCGTTCAACCTCTACATGCACCTTGCGCCGGATTACAACTTCGGCCCACAGCAACGGATGTATGTGAAGGTGAACTACAGCACCGATGCGCATCAGCTCGCTCCCTCGTCGAACATCACAGCTCGTTTCAACGGACAGGTTGTCGACAGCTATCCACTCCAGACTGGACGATCTGCGAAAGCGATCGATGTTCCGATCGTGGAAATTCCTGCAGCGGTGTTTGCCAACACTCTTCAGCTGCAATTCTTCTTCAACACCTCCGGATCGCCTTGCGCGCCTCGGCGAGGGACCAACAACGCCCAGCTCCTCGGCAACTCGTACATCGATCTCGGCGGCGCCGTACACCAGGCATCCATGCCGAACCTGAAGTTGTTTGCCAAGGCGGGGTTCCCTTTCACCCGCAAGGCCGATCTCGGCGACACCGTCGTCCTCCTTCCGGAGGCCGCGAGCCCGGAGATTGTCACTCTGTATCTCGACCTGCTGAGCTACTTTGGCGAGCAGACGGGGTATCCCGCCTATCGCGTTGAGGTCAGCACGATCGCTGAAGCCGATCAGTACCCAGGCAAGGACCAGCTGGTCCTGGGCACGTTTGACGATCTCGGCGCAGCGCCCAAACTTGCGGCCAGTCTGCCTGTTGTCTTCGAAGAAGAGGGTCCGCGCTTCAAGTGGCTAAGTCGTCTAGGTTTCTTGAGCAAGGCCTTGAGCTCCTTCAGCCTCGCGCGATTAGGAGAGATCGAGAACAGCTCCGCACACGCCGCCACTGGTTTGCTCGCCGGCTTTGAGTCTCCCTTCGGGTCGGGACACAGCATCGTTGTGGCGGCAGCATCCCGCAACGAGGAACTTCCGGCGATGACGGGCTCAATGATCAAGGCCATGCCGGGGGATTCGGTTGA
>CAXTGN010000379.1:0-5373 GCA_964243455.1 uncultured Acidobacteriaceae bacterium | reverse complement strand
CCCAAGTAACGCCGACCTAATGGCGCTGGGTACGTTATTATCTTCTGCTCTCCAAGGAGGTCGTATGGTTCGGCCCTGGCTCACTCTGGCTCTCATCACGAGTTCTGCTTTCGCACAATCCCGTGTAGACCTTCTGCAACGCGTCGGCCAGCACTATGCGACTGCTGACAGCTTCGACGTCAAAGGAACGGTGCTGGCCCCTCTGCCCGGAAGCTCTTTGGGAGTCCGGGTTACAGTTTTGAGGCTCAGGGCATACAGCCCAAACTTCTTCCTCATGATCTGCATGCTACGTCGATGAAAGACATCGGGTCTGTAGGGGGAGGGGGACCCATCAAGATCCGCCTCGATACTCATGCGACCGATGCATTTCCTGTTCATCCCTTTTTCTGTGATGGAGGGCTTCGGAGACTACCGGCGGCTCACGAGCGGTCTGCTTGAGGCGAAAGTGGCCGGTACCGACATCCTGACCGTCAGTGGTCGTGCCCACACCTGCGAGATCATCGACGCAAGCTACGATGCCTCCCCCGACTACCTTCCAAAGACAGCAGTCGCCCACAAGCGTTTCTGGATTGATCCAAAGGAACTTGTCGTGCTTCGCGAACAGCGGTCCTTCGATGGTTTGAATTGGACAGCCGACATCACCACGTTCTCCTTCAACCGGCCGGTATCACTGGAAACGGTGAAGGCTCTTCGGAGAATGGCAGACCAGCCTAAAGATCGTCCATACTGGATTGGCCGTCCGCTATCGAATCTTACGTTGCAACAACTCTCAGGTCCTCCCATTAGGCTGGCCGACCTCAGAGGCAGGCCCGTGCTGCTTGATTTTTGGGGTAGCTACTATTCCGTGCAAGGCGGCCACTCTTCACGCACAGGAACTCGCCAAGCGGTACCAATCTTCAGGACTAGTCGTCATCACCTTAACCCTGGACGATGCCGCAACGGCAAAGCGGAGCTGAAACGTACGGCCGTCGGCAGCACGAGAGCCTTGGTTTGATGAGATCCACCCTTGCGGGACTGGCCCCGGCTTACGGGCTTGATCACACCCAGCGAGATCTTTGTCACAGTGGGCGACGCCTTGAGCATCTGTACGATTGGCAAAGCGGACTCAATGATCGTCGTGTGACGCATGGTGAACTTTGGGCCGCGAAGCAGGCCATGCCTGGCTGTCATCCGTTTATTTCCTCCCGTGGCACTCCATGGCTGTGATGCACGACACATGCGGGTGTAAGGGCTGGCTCTGAGAGATCCTGAAGGCTCTAAGTGGAACCCTTGTGCTGACCGGTGGGGGCTTGCGCGTATGCAGCCTTCTAGGCTTTCAGCCTGCTAGCCGTTTAGAACGTTAATCCCTTATACGGGGAATGTCTGCGCCCTTCCCCCGCTCCCAGCCAGCGTCGGCGAAAGCGGCCGGCCCCGTCTTGGAGACTCCCAAACCGAGCGGGGGTACCCCGCAAGGCCTCAAAAGCAAGTTGCGCGATTAAGCCGCGCCGTGCGGAACCATGCCTTGCTCAGGGATGAGTGTACCGGGCGCGCGCAAGAGCCACCTTTATCTTCCGCGCTTCGCTTGTGCAGACCGGATTTCAGCCGCCTTCGGGCAAGGAATCCGGCTCTTGCACTTGCCGCACCTGCTGGCGTGGGCCAGGGCCGTTCGGGCAGGGTTTTGTTGTTGTCTCTGCAACTTTTAGCAGTTTAGATGGTTAAGTGCTTAGCATCCTAAGGGACTGAATAGCATCACCAGCCTGGACAGAACTGTGCCGTTCGTTATTGATCACCTTGCGCCGCGCGTGAGAGAAAGGGGCATGTCACTCACCAGCCGAAATTTCCTCTGGAGCAGCTTAGGCGCAGCAGTCAGTCAAAGGTATGCAGGAGCCTCTCCTCCACGGTCCGGTACAGCGTCAGGGGAGAAGGAGACTCACAGACCGATTCCCTTCGGCTCGGGCGATTTCGGGAGGTGGTCTCAGGACGAGTTTGGCTTACCCATATTCTGCTACACGGCGAATCAGACTGCGGATCCAGTGCCGTCACTGACGTGCGACCGGGCATTCTGGGGGCAAGGGAACATATTCACCAGGTCGGGAATGATCGCATCACGGCCCTTGCGTCCAACTACGGAACAGTTCGCGTAAGACAGGATGAGGGGGGGGGGCCGAAGATCCTGAATGATACTGATCCGGTAGCCCACCAGTTTGGGGGCGGCCTTGGGTACCTGACGGATGGACACGAAACGCCCAGCACGTACTGCGATGGCAGCGATCCTCATTTCGAGCGCATCTCCGGCGTTGGATATTTCCGCAAGCGTCTCAATGGGGCAAGCTATGACATCGATCAAGTAGTGATCGCTCCCTTCGGGGATGATCCTGTGCTGCTTTCCCAAGTCACGATCACCAATCCAGCTCACCTTCGCTGGGTGGAATATTGGGGGTGCCAGCCGTACCAGCTTTCGTTGCGGGCCTGGATGGAGTCGTTCTCCGATCCGGGAAAAGCCGCTCATTACCGCCGCGATGTGGGCCGCCGCTTCAGTCACGAATTTGAGGTGCTTGCGAAGGATCGAGTGTGCCAGAAAGCAAGCACTTCGAGGGACGCTCGGCCGAGGAAGAAGGGGCCTGGATAGAAATGCTGAAGCATGGCAACGCCCAAGGTTTCTTCACGCCCGTGCAGGCACCACAGCCGGGAACCTACTTTGAGACCACAAACGTTCCGGACACCTTTCTTGTTTCTCTGGACGGTCCCGTGAGTGGCACATTTTCAGACGCTCAGGCATCTGCGACAGGTGGTCCTATGCACCCTGACGGCTTGCAGCGTCAGTTGAGACCAATAGCGCAAAACACAGCAGAACCTGGGGCTTTGCTCCTGGAGCGCCCTTCGATCTCGCACCCGACGCCAGCCGTACCTTGCACTTCCTGTACGGATATCTATCTGAGGGCGTTCTGCTCAGCACATTGGTCAGTCGTTATCAAACGACCGCCGCGCAGGTATGGGCCGAGACCTGTCAGGCATGGAATGACCGTGGGACTCGGTTCCAGGTCAACAGCAAACCGTGGATTGAACGTGAAGCGAAGTGGAACTACTACTATCTCCGCAGCGCTCGAACCTACGAAGATTTCTCCGGCGAACGCCTGCTCAACCAAAACGGCTTCTACCAGTACACAATGGGCTTTCAGGGCGCGCCCCGGGACCCACTGCAAAACGCGCTCCCGTTCATGTTCAGCGATCCTGAGATCCTGAAAGACGTCTTGCGTTCCACCCTCAAGGAAATGCGAGCAGACGGCTCCCTTCCGTATGCAATGACCGGGCATGGTGTCGTCGTCCCTATGTTGTCAGATCGGGCCAGCGATTTGCCTCTGTGGCTTCTCTGGGCAGTCAGCGAGTACGTACTAGTCACTCGCGACCTTTCGTTTCTCCATGAGACGGTTCCCGCCCGACTTTCCCCGGGACACTCCGCTTCGGACTCGGTCGCGAACCTGCTACGGCGCTGTTATGAACACCAGGTCCAAGACGTAGGCGTAGGCAAGCACGGGATGGTCCGGATGCTTGTCGACGACTGGAATGACGGCCTGATCTACACCTGGGCGAACTCCGACGTCCGAAACTGCATTGAGACGAGCGAAAGCGTGCTGGACGGCGCCATGTCAGCGTGGGTATTCGACAAGTATGCCAAGATGCTGGCCTATGCAGGAGAATCGTCCCCTTCTGTAACGGACTGCCGCGCTGAAGCAAATCGATGCCGCAGCGCTGTAGCTGCCCAACGGAACGGACGTTGGTTCCGGCACGCGTGGCTCGGCTAAAAGCTTGGCTGGCTCGGAGAAAAGCTTGGCTGGCTCGGCGAGTCACCCTGTGGATCGAACCTCAGCCATGGGCTATGCTCTCCGGTGCTGCAAGCGAAGAACAGAGTTCCACACTCATCCGGAATATCGATCAGCTACTTCGTCAGGGACCGCTCGGCGCCGGCAGATGAGTGACGGACCGGATATCAAGGGGTTCCGAGACCCAGCGAGGTACTCTCGAAGCTGGCGCTATCTGGCCGTCCCTCAACCAAACTTTGGTATGGGCTCTCGCGGACCGAAATTCTGCCACGGCCTGGCAGGAGTGGAAACGCAATACGCTCGCCCACCTTGCCGAAGCCTACCCTCACCTTCGGTATGGCGTTTGGAGCGGCAACGATTCGTACAACACTCCGGAGAACAGCAATCCCGGTGGAGCAGCAGACCAACCTTACTTCCGCGGGATCGACTTCCCCGTGTTGAATTTGCATGCCCATGCCTGCTTTTTTACTCGGCTTCCAAATTGCTCGGCCTGAACTTCGATAACGAAGGGATGCAGGTCAACTTGCGCTTTCAAGAAGAGCAGTTCCGTTTCGATTCCGCTCTTGTGAGCGTCGCCAAGACCCGAAGCCACTCTCAAATCCTCTTCGAGGGATCGTACAAGCCACTGCGACCCGGAACCTGGACCATTCGCATTCTTCTGCAAGATGTTGCGATGAGGAGCATCCATCACATGGAAGTGAACGGCGAGCGCGTCCAACAGCATCCGGCGTCGGACGGCTTTATCGTATTAAAGGTAAGACCACCGTTCAGGCTCCACTTCTGTGGAAGATCATGCGCTTCTCAGCCAATCACCTAGACATCGCTGTCGGCCTGCGCGCAGATCACCTCCGACAAACGGCATTGCCGTGGCGTAGCACCTCTCAAGGCACCTACACATGAGACCTCGAACCAGATCTTGAGTAAGAAGAGAGCCGCGTTAGGTCTCCACAAGCACCTGACGCGTGCGCTCGAAAAGGACGTGGAACACAGGGGTAGATTCCGATTGAAGGGGCCGGGGTCAACGCCTGCGCGTACGCAGCCTTTGCCAGCTTCCGTCGGCGCTCCACCCCTATGAATCGCGAGAGCCTGGCCGTTGACGAAGCCACTCTGGGATGGATCAGCGAGGACGAGAATGACGCGTGCGATGTCGTCGGGAGTGGCGAAGCGAGCCACTGGAAGACGGCCGGTAATGTCATCGTCGCTGTATCCGCGCCGGCTTGGTCGGCGCCGTTGCGCGTCCGGTCGGGGCTGAATGTTGACCACAAGCGGGCTCCCCAGGATTCAAACAATTGCCCACTTCTGAGTGCCCGACTATCCGGGAGCTGTGTGACGCCCACCCGGATGTCGCTCAACGGACTTTATAGTCAATCCCGAATGGACCCTATGACAAGTTGTCCACGACAGCGGGATCAGCCCAGCTGCGGACGACCGGTTGATGTGGGACTTGCTGGCGGCGGCACCTACGCCCGCCGAAAGCAAGAAGATCAGTTCCCTGCGAGTTCAGCGCATCCTCAAGGCGAACCGGATCCGGAAGCTTTCTGCCGACGAGGTGCTCTCTGCATTGAAGACAGCG
>CAXTGN010000378.1:0-5380 GCA_964243455.1 uncultured Acidobacteriaceae bacterium | reverse complement strand
TCGCACCGATCCGGGGAAGTATCTCGCGCCCAAGCTGCCTGCAGTTCCCCCAACGCCGCCGACTCAGGCCGAAGGGCAGACTGAATACATCTGCCCCATGGACCCCGAAGTCCACAAAATGGGTCCGGGAGCCTGCCCGAAGTGCGGCATGGCGCTTGAACCTGCAACGATCACAGCGCCGGCGACACGGACGGACTTCACCTGTCCGATGCATCCGCAGATCAGTCGCCAGGAGCCAGGCGATTGCCCGATCTGCGGGATGACACTGGAACCGCGTGAAAGCACCGCCGAGGAGGTCAACCCCGAGCTGGTCGATATGACACGCCGATTGTGGATCAGCGTCGCGTTGGCCGTTCCGCTGCTGGCGCTTATGGTGTCCGACCTCATCCCGTCCATGCCGCTGCAGCACCTGTTTTCGACGCGGAGCTGGGCTTGGATCGAGTTTGCTCTGGCGACCCCGGTGGTCCTCTGGTGCGGCTGGCCGTTCTTTGTGCGCGGCTGGCAGTCCGTCGTGAATCGCAGCCTGAACATGTTCACGCTGATCGCACTCGGGACGGGTGCGGCCTACCTCTATAGCGTGGTGGCAACCTTCGTTCCGCAGCTCTTTCCTCCATCCTTCCGGGCGGAAGGTGGGGAGATCGCGCTTTACTACGAGCCGGCCGTTGTCATTATCGCGCTGGTCCTCCTGGGCCAGGTCATGGAGCTTCGCGCGCGCAGCCAGACGGGAAGCGCCATCCGCGCGCTGCTCGGCTTGGCCCCGCAGACGGCAAGACGGCTTGACACCCAAGGTGGCGAGGCGGATGTGTCGCTCGATCAGGTGCAGGTAGGGGACCGGCGGCGCGTGAGACCGGGCGAGAAAATCCCCGTCGATGGGACGGTGCTGGAAGGACACAGTTCCGTCGATGAGTCGATGGTCAGCGGCGAACCGATTCCCGTCGAGAAAGACGTAGCAGCAAAGGTCACGGGCGGAACCGTGAACGGGACCGGAGGCTTCGTCATGCGGGCCGAGCGCGTCGGCGCAGATACCCTGCTCTCGCAGATCGTGAAGATGGTCAGCCAGGCACAGCGGTCGCGCGCCCCCATCCAGCGCCTTGCCGACCGCGTAGCGTCTTTCTTCGTGCCGGCGGTCATTCTCGCAGCCATTGCCACGTTTATCGTCTGGTATTGGGTGGGTCCACAGCCCCGCTTCGCTCACGCTCTCGTGAACGCGGTAGCGGTCTTGATTGTGGCCTGCCCTTGCGCTCTAGGACTCGCAACACCCATGGCGATCATGGTCGGAACAGGTCGTGGAGCCGGAGCTGGCATTCTGATCCGGAACGCTGAGGCTCTCGAAACCTTCGGCAAGGTGAACACACTTCTAATTGATAAGACCGGCACTCTCACCCAAGGCAAGCCAACGCTTGACTCTGTGATCCCGCAACCCGGTATGAATGAAGCGGAGCTCCTGCAACTTGTCTCTCGCGGCAGCCATCGTGAAGGGAGCCGAAGTCAGAAAACTTACCCTTACCGACGCGCAAGGCTTCAGCTCCACGACCGGACAGGGTGTGGGAGGAACCGTCTCGGGGAAGCGGGTTGCCATCGGCAATGCAGAGATGTTTCGTCAGCTGGGCATCGACCCCGCGCCGCTGCTCGCCCAGGCTGAGGCCCTCAGAAAAGAGGGGCAGACCGTCATGATGGTTGCCGCAGACGGTGTTGCGGTTGGCCTCGTCAGCGTCTCCGACCCGATCAAAGCATCGACGCCTGAAGCGATCCAGGAGTTGAAGGCGGCCGGCCTCAAGATCATCATGGTCACAGGAGATAACGCGACCACGGCCAAGGCCGTAGCGGACAAGCTCGGCATCGAGTTCGAGGCCGACGTTCTTCCTCAGCAAAAGGCCGAGGTGGTCAGGAAGCATCAAGAACAGGGTTCAATTGTGGCCATGGCCGGCGATGGCGTGAACGACGCTCCCGCACTCGCGCAGGCGAACATCGGGATTGCGATGGGAACCGGCACCGACGTAGCCATGGAGGCCGGCGGCATTACGCTTCTCACAGGCGATCTTCAGGGCATCCTTCGGGCGCGTCGCCTCAGCCAGTCCACCATGAGCAATATCCGGCAGAACCTCTTCTTTGCCTTCATCTATAACGCCGTTGGTGTGCCTCTGGCCGCCGGTGTGCTCTTTCCGGCATTCGGTCTGCTTCTGAATCCCATGCTCGCGGCCGGAGCTATGAGCTTCAGCTCCGTCTCCGTCATTGCGAACTCGCTTCGCCTGAGGACAGCGAAGCTCTAGGAAGAACAGGCGTATCGATGCCCCAAAGCCGTTCAAGTTTCTATACATACAGACCAGGTGGACTGCCTCCAACGCGCTCTGTGGATCAGGGTTTCCCTGGGGACACCATGGGTGCCGTAGCCCACGCAGAGCACCCTTTTCTTATCCGGAGAGTGGTAGCCTAGGTGTGCGCATCCGGGGATCGGAGGCGCCCTGGTCTGGACCAGACGGCACTGGCAATCCAGGAACGGGTTCGTGTTTTGAACTCGAAATCGTCAGAAACACAGGCCTGAGCCGTGCTCCTCTCGTGCGCGGCAGAACGAAACTCTGTATGAGCCGGAGCTGCTTCACCATGCGTCGCCTCACCCCACTGCTGACCCGCCTCGTATTCCTTGTGGCTGCCATGTCCTGCAGTGCGTCCGGGGTGTGGGCGCAGAAGCACTCCATGGGTTCCGCCCCGCCAACAGCCCCAACCATCAACACGCCGGCAGCCAACGCGGCCCCCATCGTCCGCCAACCCGTTCTTCCATTGCATATGACAACCGGAGCAACAGCGGCCACCGGCCCGGTTGCGCCGATTAGCACGGGGCTTGGGGCGATTCAGTTCTTTTCGGTAAACACCAGCGTCCCCGCGCCACAGACCTTGACCCGCCAGCTCTCCTCCGATGACGAGCGCACCCGCATCGGGGCCCTGACCTCGCTGGGCGCTCCGGGCCAGTACCTCAACCACGGGCATGTTCCCGTTCCGCACTCCATGCAGCTGGACATGCTGGAACTCGGCAACTCCGAGGATCTGGATGCGCTGCTCACGATAGAGCTGGACCAGCATGTCGTCAGCGCCGTTCTTGTGCCGGATGGAAGCAACTGGCGCCGTGTCGCCACGTTGATGTTTGCGTCCTCGTTTAATGCCGGTGCCACCACCCCAGCCAACTTCGTCCGTCCCCTGCGCTCCTGGCTGGAACCCGGCCGCTACCGCGCCGTGTACCATGCGACCGTGAATGGTGCCGCTGGCGACTTCACCGAAAACGAGGCCGATCTGCGCGTCTTCAATGGCCGCGCCTCCGTTGTGATGAGCTTCGTCTCCGGCGCGCGCCAATGCGACACAACCGGCCAGCTTCGCCCGCCTCGCCAGACCTGTGAACTCATCCAGCGATGGCTCGAGCCCGACCCCACTGACCCTACGCACCACTTCACCTTGATCACCGGCCTCGGCCACATCTCCGCACACGAAGCGGACGACCCGCTCTCGCAGTCCCGCAACTACCGCCTCACCCGCCTGCGCTCCTTTGCCTGCCAGCCCCTGGTCTTCTCCGAAGGCGCGCAGCACTTCGAACCCACCGCCAACAGCGCCCCGTGCGCTCCCCGCGAGGCACCCACCACGGCTCAGCGCCCGGCAACACCCTAGGCCGGCACAGCAAGGATTGGTGCCGCTTGTTGCGCCCTTGCTCTTGCTTGTCTTGCCTTCTGCTTCGCTCTGCTCTTGCTCTTGCTTTTGCTTTTGCCTTTGCCTTTGCCTTTGCTATTTGTCATTCCCCGAACGGGGAACCTGCTTCCGCACCCGCAACATCGTCTAATCCACCGATGCTCGCCCGCCTCCTCACCCTCGTCGCAGCCTTTTGCCTCCCCGCCGCAGCCCAACAGCTCCTCCCGCACAAGCTCCCCTATGCGCCGGGGCAAAGCATCACCCTCAACCTGCCTCCAAATCTCACGGTCGACGTCGCTGCCGCAGGCCTCCATCGCGTGCGTTTCCTCACGCAGTCGCCTGACGGCCGCATCTTCGCCACGGGTATGTGGAATCTCGCCGACAACACCCAGGGTTCCATCTTCATCCTCGAGGGCTGGAACGCGGGCACGCATCGCTTCACCCATATCACTACGTACCTCGGCCATCTCCGCAACCCCAACAACCTCGCCTTCTGGACCGACCCAACGACTCATCAGAGCTGGCTGTATCTCCCGCTCACCGACCGTCTCGAGCGCATGCCGTATCACCCCGGCGACGATCATCCCAGCGGGCCCGCGCAGACCCTGATGCGCTTCCCCGACTACGGCCTCAACTACAAGTACGGCGGCTGGCACCTCACCCGCACCGTCGCCATCGCGGACCTCCACGGCCACACCCGCGTCTACCTCGCCGCCGGCTCCTCCTGCGACTACTGCAAGGAACGCGAAGCCATCCGCGCCACGATCACCTCTATGGACCCAGACGGCGCCAACCCCGTCCTCGCCGCACACGGCATGCGCAACGCCGTTGACCTGCGCTATGTCCCCGACCTCGATGGCGGCTCCCTTTTTGCCACGAACATGGGCGACGACCACCTGGGCACCGGCGAGCCCGAAGACACCTTCTTCCAGCTCGACACGGACGCCCATCCCGGCCCCATCACCCAGCCGGGCGCCAACTACGGGTGGCCCACCTGCTTCTTCGCCCATGGCAAAGCCACCCTGGACACCACGCCGATGCCCGACATGCCGCCGCCCGGTGATCCCAACACCCAATCCGAACGCCCCGCCGACTCCAGCTACGGCGCCCAGGCCGGCATGTACAAGCAGGGCACGCTGCTTCCCGCAGGCGGGGGAAGTGGGCAGCCAGACCCAAATGCCAACCTTGGGGCAGTGCCCGCCCCACTCAGAGACTGCTCGCGTGTTCCCGCTGCTTACAACACCTTCGCCGCACACAGTTCACCGCTGGGCCTCGCGTTCTTTGGCCCCGGGAACCCGACCCTCGCCAACAGCTTCCTCGTCTCACTCCACGGAGCCAGCCGTCCCCGCATCGGGACGGGCTACAAGGTGGTTCGCTTCACCCCGGGGGACCGCACGCCCCAGCCCTTCATTACGGGCTTCCTCACCGCGGACGCTACAAGGAAACCTACCGTCCACGGTCGCCCCTGCGGTCTCCTGCGCCTCGCGCCCGACACCTTCCTGCTCACGGACGACAAACTTGGACTCGTGTACTACATCCACCCTTCCTGACGCGTTCACGACAGGCGAAGGAACCCGTACACTTGCCTCATGATCGACGAAGCCACCTTTCGCCGCGAATCCGACCGCGCCCTCGAGTCCCTCAAGCAATCCCTCATCCGCGCCGAAGACGCCGGCGCCGAGTTCGAATCCGAAGAAAAGAATGGCGT
>CAXTGN010000377.1:0-5414 GCA_964243455.1 uncultured Acidobacteriaceae bacterium | reverse complement strand
ATTTTCTGGGTGCTATGTTGAGCCTTCAATCCCGTCGAAAATGCGGAAAGTCGAGTTGAGGGGATCTGTTATAAGTAAGATGACAACCCGCCCAGTGGTTCGCAATGGACGTTCCCCAGCCAACGACACTCGATACCGCTCTCAAGCTCGTTCAGATGGCCTTCTACGCAATCGGTAGTACTGTCGCGGTGCTGACGTTTCGGGCGGCCAGACGCGGTCTGCTGAACACGGTGAACACCGAGTATCAGAAGAGGGTCATCGACCGCTTACACAAGCTGTCGGAGGACCTGTATGCGGAGTATGACCCATCCTCGGAGCACTATTGGCCGAAGCACGACGTCATCGGCGACGCAATTCGCCACATAGATGAAACGTTCAAAGCTCAAAAGCAGCAGATGTATGAGTGGGGCGAGTATCTCGAAGGTATCCCAGTCCACAAGCAGGAAACGCGCTTGCAGGTCATTTTCGAGGCCCTGTTGTCAGACCCTTTTGTGCCTCCTCGTATTCGGTTGGCGGCGGTGGACCTCCTGGAAAAGCGCCTATACGTCGGCGGCTCGGTGATGCTTTCCGAGCTGGAGGAGTATGGTCACAGGTTAGCACGTCGTGAGATTGAGCCAGGCGCCCGGGATGTGGCTGGCGGCCTGCATAACCACATCATAGGAATTCTGAAAGCGAAGGGCTGCGGTATTTCGGACATGCAAAATGCTGTCCACGGTCTCAGAGAACTGATCCAGGAGCATTTTGAAGGTTTCAACCCGCACCGCAGCCGCCTGCCTCGTTGGCGGCCCGACGAGGGGACTGCAAGCGCTTTGCTAAAGCGGCGTCGTGAAGCCTTGGATAAGGCCCTGCTCGAGTTGTCGGATGATGACGGGGACATCATCGTCGGGATCAAGAGTTAGCCCTCGACGGCTGTTCGCTTCTCGCGGTTGCTGCTCCAAAGCCGACGGTCCGCTATCCGCCAGAGTCCGCCACACCGGCCGCCGCAGTGAGAGTCTGCAAAGTGTCGGGTGCGGCGGTAGCTGTGTTCCCGATTCGCCCCGCCTACCGTGCTATTCTGCCCGTCTCGACTTTGCCCATATCACGAAACCGGGAGGTCAAGTCCGGATCCAGAATGCTGGCTGGTCGGCGATGAATGCGAGCGCCTCGTCGAGCGGCAGGACAGCGCCGAACGGCCCGGCAGATGCCCAAGCGTCGCGGCGCCACCACAGCACCTCGAAGCGGTCACTGGACTGGAGCGGCTTCAGCCGGGCCATGGGCGCGCCCGTGCGGGCCGATGTCAGGGTGTAGCCGCCCCGGACCCGGCGCGCCTGCACGCCGCCGCGTGGCCAGCGGTAGGCGGCAATGCGCTCGATCACAGGATGTGAGTCAGCGGTGGGTTTCGGCGCTGATCAGCGCGACAAGATGTTGAAAAGTCCAGTTACCCCTGGGTGCCGCGCCCGCGCTGGTTCACATGGACAGCGCGGAAAGCCGGCGGCGCACCGTGGAGGCCGCGGCGCCCTCCTGCTCGCGCATGATTCGCTCCCACGCGATCACCGCCCGGTGGTCCACTTGGCGGAGCTGGTCGGGCGTGGCGATGCCGAGCGTCCGCATGAAGTGCGCCACGTCGAGCCGGTAGGCGCGGCGGGTGCGGGCGCTCTTCTGGCTAGCGAGCCAGACCTCCTCTTCGGGGATCGCTGCCAAGTCGGCCAAGCTGGTGAGCTGGCCGGGGCGGGAGGTCGGGACGGCGAGGGTGGAGGGCGTTTCCATCTACTTACCCCTACCACGTCCCTTGCACGTGATAGACCTGATTATCACGTGCTGATCGGTCGAGCCTCAGCCGGCCGGGCGACGGAAGCGCTGGCGCGGGATCTCGGCAACCGCCGTCACCTCGATGACCAAGTCGGGACGGTAGAGGCGCACCACCTGCACGGTCATGGTCACCGGGAACGGGGGCTGAAAGAACTCCGTCCGGATGTCGCCGGTGGCCATGTGCCGTTCAACGACCTTATAATTACCCCTGACCTTTACCGGCTTACTTCGTCTCTGGTCATTGTCATTGCCATGCTGTCGAACCCGATTCACGAAGAGGAAGGGAGGCTTTCCCATTGCGGGGGCAAAAGGCGTATGTATATCGCCTGAATGTCAGCCACGAACGAATTATCTGGGGTCGCATCCGCACGACCTTGGAACCCAATAACAAAACAATCTGGTGGGCAGTCCCAGAAGAATGGAATAAAAGGAAGGCCATGATTTACGCCGTTCTCTATTGAGTCGTTGTTGCTTTTTGTAATCACGCAATACCTCATGAAATGCCTTGGTCCTGGACTCAACAGACCAGACATTTTAGTTACAAACTCGCCTGGTAGGAATTCGAGTTTCCTCGTCAGGGTACTACCCCAGTTCCCTCCATGCATTTTTAGGAACGCGCCATTGAGAGTTTCGTAGGTGACATAGAGACCAGTCAGACCAACCAAAACGCCATCTCCACGCAATTGGACGGAAGTCGGCCTGGTTAGATTCATTACTGCAAGCCTAATATCTATGTCGATAAAAGGATCAAATTCCGTAGCTTTCTGATCAGTTGAAAAGCCAACATCATACTTCAAAGCGAGTGAATAATCAGACCTAATCTGTTCCGAAGGTGGCTTAAGGACAGCAGTTGGACTCGCCTCATAAGTTTTAACCAAATCATAGATGGCCCTTAAGTCTGTATCGACGCGATTGGCCGCATCTTGAATTGATGGATCCGAACCTTGAGTATAGAATTGAAAGACTTCTTCAATTCTTGTAATTTGCTGACGTAGGGCATCTAGTTTTCGGAGTCTTGTTAGTAATCCTTCGATACCTGGACTTCCTAAAAACAATTCCCGATTCTGCATAACTCGGCGAAACGCTCTCGCGGAGTTGACTGACTCATACCCTATACTTTTGAAGCTAATAACTACTGGCTGGTCGATAGGAATCGAGATGAAACCAATCCCATATGCTACGAGGTTTTCGGCCATTGGAGGACTTGGGTTCTTTATACCCCATATATTTTGCTTAAATCGCATTAATGTCTGATTGTCTTTGACAAATGTTGTGAGCTTTGTTTGCAGTTCGGCATCAACCGTAACACCGCTCGTGATACCATGTGCCTGTAACTTGTTGTCAAACTCCGTTCTTTCGACCAAGTCCTTAGAGTAGAAAACATACGCCGCTATGAACTCACCTCCCCACGTGATTGAACTCACGAAAGCATCACCATGAGCATTGACAAAGTCATCAACGCTTTGTCCATGATCTTCCGGCCCAGGCTGCTTACCGGGTAGAAATTCAACTTGCTGGTAGACTTCCTCTTCCTGAATATGTTTTGCACGAAGGATTATCGTTATGGTGTTTGTTGTTATTTCAAGAGAGTCAAAGAACTCATATTTTTCGTTACCACCTCCAGGCGTCGTGTCTATTGTAACAGACAAGTCAATATCCAGTGTTCTTCTGACGCTGTCTATATCTCGACAAACTTCTACGAATACCGTACTCTCGCCTCCGACCGATTGCTTAATCCCGGTGACTGCAGAGCTACATCCACTTCCGGTAATGCTGTTATAGCCTTGAAAGATACGCGTCGGGCCCGTGACGTCGTCCACCATATTCCGACCTCCTAACGATGCAGCATACTAACAAATCAGAAAAAAAGGGCAAGGTGAGGGTTGCGATTATGGCTGTTAGTCGACCGTGTAGCGGACATAGGGGTTGGTTAAGCTCGACTTTCCGCATCTTCGAGGCCGGGCCGGCGCCCGCTGGCGATCTCGGGCTGCCGATGCGCATGGAGGCTGCGTTGATGTGGAATGCAGCCCCATCGCATCCACCCTGGCGTCGCCGCTGGGCATCCGAACCTGACGCCGTCTGTGCTTGCGGGCTGGCTCGCGGCGTTCCGCGACCATTTCTCGGCGCCGGTCTGGTCCCGCGTACTCGTGCTGGTCGCAGGCGCCGTGCTCGCGCCGGGCCAGCGCACGGTGAGCCAGGCGCTGCGGGTCATGGGCCTTGCGGCGCGCCCGGGCTTCGCGCGCTACCACGAGGTGCTGAACCGAGCGCGCTGGGACGGGCGCGCCGTGGCGCGCACGCTCCTGGTGCATGTGCTCGGCGCCTTCCTGCCCGCTGGCGAGGTGGTGATCGGCGTCGATGACACAATCGAACGCCGCTGGGGCATCAGGATCAAGGCGCGCGGGCTTTACCGCGACCCGGTGCGCTCGTCGCGCGGCCACTTCGTCCGGGCGAGCGGCCTGCGCTGGCTGTCGCTCATGGTCATGGTTCCAATCCCGTGGGCCGGCCGGCGCTGGGCACTGCCGTTCCTAACCGTTCTCGCCCCCTCCGAGCGCTGGAGCGGCGAGCGAGGCCGGCGGCACAAGACGGTGGTCGACTGGGCCCGCCAAGCCGTCCTACAGGCGAGGCGCTGGCTGCCGGGCCGCCGCTTGATCGTCGTCGCCGATGCCGGCTTTTCCGGCGTCGGCCTGATCGCGGCCTTGCGCCGCCATGCCTGCCTGGTCACCCGGCTGCGGATTGACGCCAGCCTGTTCGCGCCGGCTCCGCCACGCCAGCCGGGGCAGATGGGCCGCCCGCGGCTGAAGGGGAAACGCTTGCCAGCGCTTAAGGCGGTGCTGGCCGACCCGAACACCGTTTGGTCGCGGGTCACGGTGGCGGAGTGGTATGGCGGCCGGTCGCGCGAACTTGAGGTCGCCTCCGATACTGCGGTCTGGTACTACTCCGGCTTGCCGCCGGCGCCGATCCGTTGGGTGCTGGTGCGCGACCCCTCCGGTGGAGGCGAACCGCAGGCGTTCCTCAGCACCGACCTCGCAGCCACGCCGGAGCGGATCCTGGGCTGGTTCGTTTCGCGCTGGCGCATGGAAACCACGTTCCAGGAGGTGCGCACCCACCTCGGCGTGGAAACGCAGCGGCAGTGGTCCGACCTCGCCATCCTGCGCACGACGCCAGCGCTGCTCGGGCTGTTCTCCTTGGTTACGGTTTGGGCTGATGAACTGGCTCGCGCCCCGACCGATGCCGTTCGTCCCCGAACCGCTGCCTGGTATGACAAGCGCGAGCCGACCTTCAGCGACGCCATCGCCGCGGTCCGCCGTGTCCTGTGGCGTCCGCAGAGTTTATCCACGTCCCGCCCGGACACAGGCACCGTCGAAACCCCCGTCGCCTTCCTGCAACGGCTGACAGACACCCTCTGTCACGCAGCCTGAAACGCGGAAAGTCGAGCCGAACCTACCCCTGGCAGGTCACGCGCCACGAACCCGGCGAGGTCCCGGTCAGCGCCGAAGCCTTCGTGGACAGCCTGTCCAACCGTTCCACCTCCCCCGTGCTGGCCTCCTTCCTGGGACACGCCAGCTAAGACGCACATTTTCGCGGTTGTAACTCTTCCACTCGCCGGCACACCTCTCGGCTAGTGT
>CAXTGN010000376.1:0-5422 GCA_964243455.1 uncultured Acidobacteriaceae bacterium | reverse complement strand
CGCTGGGACGCCGTCCATTCAGGCCGATCGTCCCCAACGTGGCCCGGGAGTTTGCAATAACAAATTGCGGGATCGTCCTGCAGAGAATGCGAAAGAGACGCACCACAGATCCAGGCAGGTAATCCGGGCTGATGCGATCGCGTACGTGCCAGATCACCGGTATGCGGGCCAGGCGGCCCGCCAGACCGCCAATGATGTCGGCCTTTAATGAGTTCGTGTGGATGAGATCCGCCTGTACTCGACGCGCGAACCTCGCCACACGCAGGACGTGGCGCACGGTTAGCCAAACGGCCTTCACCTGCGTCAACGAACCTACGCCCAGGGAACCCTTCTGGGCGGTCGAGACAGCTGAGTCCAGCTCAAGTACGTACACCTCAATCGTGGGTGCCAGGCGGTCGGCGAGCGGTCCAGTCTCAAATAGCAGGACGATCGGCTTGTACTGTTCCGGATCGAGGTGACGGACAAGATTGAGCAGAGCCATCTCACCACCGCCAATCTTCGCGGTGTGATCGATGTACAGCACACGCACAGGATGCGCCAATGGATTGCACTCCTTGTCGGGGGGGGGCCGCAGCAGGCGCTCGCTCTGGCGCGGCGACCTGCCTCCTATATTGCGTTTACGGGGGCACCGATACGGCGCAGGAAATCGGTAAAGCGATCACGGAACACATCACTTCCGAAGCCCTCCGCGTGTCGCCGGATGGTCTCAGTGCTCCAGCTCTGCCGTTCAAATCGCAACACTGCATCCATGAGTGACTCTGTCGTCTGCTCGTCGAAAAAGACGCCGGTAACACCGTCGATGACGGTCTCAATCGCGCCGCCTGCGCGGTAGGCTATCGTCGGGCGGCCTGCAGCGGCTACTTCCACCGGTGCCATGCCGAAATCCTCTTCTCCCGGAAAAATCAGTGCGCGACATTTGGACACACGTTCCTCCACGACCTCATCTGGAGCCCTGCCGAGAAACTCAATCGTCGGTCCTGCGTCGGCTTTCAGTCGGTCCAACGCAGGTCCGGTTCCGATAACGACGAGTCGCTTGCCGAGCCGAGTGAACGCGCTCACTGCAAGATCGAGGCGCTTGTAGGAAACCAGCCGCGCGAGCACAAGGTAATAGTCTTCCTGCTCCGTGGATACCTTGAAGCGTTCAATATCGATCGGAGGCACAATGACCTCCGAGTAACGACCGTAAACGCGCTGGATCCGATCCGCTACGGCCTGGGAGTTCGCGACGAAGTGGTCGGGCTGTCGCGCCGCTCCCTCATCCCAACGGCGCAGACCCTGAATAAAGGCCGGGAGTACGGCGCGCAGGCCGCCACCGAAGGACTCCCTGGAAGAGTAATTGTCAAAGCTCCAGGCCCAGCGCATGGGCGTGTGGCAATAGCAGACGTGAATGGCGTTCAGATTGGTTTGTACACCCTTCACGTATCCCGAAGAGCTTGAAACCACCAGGTCATACCCGGACAGATCCAGAGAACTCACGGCGAAAGGGTACAGCGGGAAATACAGCCGGTAGTACTGATCCAGGCGGGGTAGATGCTGCATCCACGAGGTCTGCACGGGCACGTCGCGCAGGGTATCCGGCATTTTATCTTTGAGTGCGACAGTGGCGAAAAGCTGTGCATTCGGCAGGATCTTGTAAAGCGCTTCGGCTACTCTCTCGGCGCCACCGAGCTGGGTGAAGTAGTCGTGCACCAGGGCGATTCTCAAGAGGCCCTCCGTAGGCGTGTAGGCACTTTCTCAGATCGCTCCGGAGCGCTTGATCACAGTTCCAACAGTGCGGGCCAGAATCTTGAGATCGAGACCCAATGACCACCCATCAATGTAGCGGTTGTCCATACGGACCCACTCATCGAATCCTACCTCACTGCGACCGCTGACCTGCCAAAGGCCCGTCATACCGGGCCGAACACTGAAGCGCCGCATCAAAGCAGCTTCGTCAAACAGCGAGACGTCACGGACGCTCATGGGCCGTGGCCCAACGAGAGACATGTCGCCTGTGAGTACGTTCCATAGTTGCGGCAATTCGTCCAGTGAGGTCGAACGGATGAAGCGGCCGAAAGGCGTGACCCGAGGGTCATTTCTCATCTTGAAGATGGGTCCCACAGCTTCATTGGCGTGTTCCAAATCGGGAAGCAGCTTCTCCGCATCATCCACCATGCTGCGGAATTTGATCATTTTGAAGCGCCTCCGCCGGTGGCCGTAACGCTCCTGGCAGAAGAACACGGGACCGTTACTGCTCAGCTTGACACCTATCGCGAGGCACAGGAACAGGGGCGACAAAAACACCAGTCCAACAGCGGCACCCACGAAATCCACCAAGCGCTTTGCTGTGAGGAAGATCAGATACTGTTCCTGATCAGGGGCCAACTCGCGGAAGATCGTCAGGTGCGGATCGCTATTCTGTTTCCTGGTCGCGTAGATATCGTCCAGGTAAACGACCCTCACACCTGCGCTTTCCGCGATGTGGACTGCACGTTGCATGAGGGGATAGCAGGACCTGATAGGCATGGCGATCAGGATCAGGTCGACGACGTCCTTCAGAAGAAGGCCACTCAGCTCGTCAAGACCTCCCAGGTAGCGACTGGCAACGTCGGGCGGCATCTCGCTCGGTTCGCGATCGTCCACAAAACCGAGCAGTTGGATAGAGGAACGGTAGCGCGTGCGAATTGCGCGCCAGGCCTTACCCGCGCGCCGGCCACTACCCAGAATGATGGCTCGCCGGGGATCCCGAGAGGCTACCCAATCCAGTAGGTACGCGCTTAGGGTAATCCGCAGCGTTTCGTAGCAAATCAGTGCGAGCACCGTAGTACCGAGAGCGCGCCATGTCAGCACACTGGGATGCACAAACCTGCAGTAGGTCATTACCACAACCATCACGACCGATATGCCCTGCAGCATAGCTGCAGTTCGGCTGGGGATGGTGGCGAACTTGTCATACAGACTCAGCAGAGAGAAGCAGTATTGCCAGACGAAGACAAAGACCAGACCAGCAATCGCATCGACCACGGTTACTTTCGACGCGGTGAGTTGGCTCAGCGTTCCCGAGAACACATGCGGCATGAGGCCAACCACGGTGATGCCCAGAGCGAACACGCCATCAAGCGCATAGAAACTGAAGTGATTTGACCTTCTCTTGATCACGGGAGCACCAACTTCCTTAGCTGTGACTGAGAGCTATCCGAGAAAGTCTCTGGACCTTGAGAGCCAGACCGGCGAGAGTTGATGAGCAACATCGCTGAGCTTGCGTTTGTGTATGTGTATGTGTACGTTGCGTTCACTCTCGTTTGCCGCCGTGCGGAAAGGCGCAGCTCGTCGATCCAAAAGCCCCGCCTGAGATTGATCAAAGAGCTGGGCGGCATCCTTGCCTGTCGGCACGCTAGCACTACACTTGTTCCGGGACCGTTCATGTGCGATTGACGTTTGCCGCTTGGCCCACTCAAGATCTCTTCCTTTTTCGTCCGTCCCGGACAAAGCATCAGGTCCACTGCACGGCACCACAGCCAGGACTGTTGCTTCCCTACTATCTTCGGTCAGCCACCCAAGGTTGTCCAGGTCACGGGACAGTACGAAAGACGTGCCTGGCGGTAACGGAAAAGTGTCAGCTCTGGCGCTAATCGCACCCGTTCTCCCATCTTCAGAGGGCATATCGAGCTGACTCCAAAGCTCCTGCACGACCTCGCTGCATGTTCGCGTCTGCTGGGCGGATCGTTTCGGATAGAAGATCAGTGTAGCGCACCAGCTTGGGTTTGTCCCAATTTGGCTGTATCGGAAGCCTTCCTCAATACACCGTCTCCGTCAGGATCAACTTGAGGTAGTTCCCGTAAGTACTCTTGCCGATCCTCGCCGCGAGCTGTTCCAGCTGCTCACGAGAGATGTAGCCCTGCCGAAAGGCAATCTCTTCGGGGCAGGCCACCTTGAGGCCCTGGCGCTGCTCAATGGTCTGAATGAAGTTCGAAGCTGCCAGTAGCGTCTCGTGGGTTCCTGTATCGAGCCAGGCGGTACCCCGGCCCAGAATTTCCGTCCGTAGCTGCCCTTGTTCAAGGTACCAACGGTTGACATCAGTGATCTCGAGTTCTCCGCGCGGCGAGGGCTTCAGGCCCTCTGCCACGGAGACGACCTGACCGTCGTAAAAGTAGATTCCCGTGACCGCATAACGTGACTTCGGCGCTGCCGGTTTCTCCTCGAGGGAGATCACTTTCATCCCGGCGTCGAATTCCACAACGCCGTACCGCTCAGGATCATGAACGGCGTAAGCGAAGATGGTGGCGCCGTACTCCAGACGGGCGGCATTGCGAAGAGACTTGGCGAAGTCGTGTCCGAAGAAGATATTGTCACCAAGCGCCAAACAGCAACTATCCCCAGCCAAGAACTCTTTGCCGATGAGGAAAGCCTGGGCAAGACCGTCTGGCGACGGCTGAACAGCATATTGGAGTTCCAGACCCCACTGCTCGCCAGAGCCGAGCAGCGCTTGGAACCGAGGGGTATCCTGCGGCGTTGAGATGAGCAGGATTTGCCGGACACCCGCGAGCATCAGCGCTGAAAGCGGGTAGTAGATCATCGGCTTGTCGTAGATAGGGAGCAGCTGCTTGGATACCGCCTGCGTGACCGGGTGGAGGCGGGTCCCTGAACCGCCCGCAAGGATAATCCCCTTCATTTTTTCCCCATCTCAGGGATCCGATCTGCGTAGTTCCTCGAAACCCATTGTTGATAACTGCCGCTCGTCACGCCGTCGACCCACTCCTTGTTCGAGAGGTACCACTCTACCGTCTTGCGAAGGCCAGTCTCGAAGCTCTCGGCGGGACGCCAGTCGATCTCCCGCTCGATCTTGGTCGCATCGATGGCGTATCGGCGGTCGTGGCCTGGCCGATCCTTGACGGAAGTGATCAATTGAGCGTGCGGCCTGAAAGGCGAATCGGGTACAAGTTCATCGAGCAGATCGCAAAGCTTACCCACCACATCGCGATTGCTTCTCTGGTTGCACCCTCCAACGTTGTACGTTTCACCGACTTTGCCCTTTTCAAGCACAGCGGAGATGGCACGGCAGTGATCCTCAACGAAGAGCCAATCGCGAACCTGCAAGCCATCTCCATAGATCGGTAACGGCTTGCCCGAGAGAGCATGCGTGATCATCAGAGGGATGAGTTTCTCTGGAAACTGGTAGGGCCCATAGTTGTTGGAGCAGTTCGTCACCAGCACCGGGAGCTTGTACGTATGGAACCACGACCGCGCAAGAAAGTCCGAAGCCGCCTTGGAGGCAGCGTAGGGGCTGTTTGGCGCATACGGGGTCTTCTCGGAAAAGGCAGGATCCTCGGGCGCCAACGTACCGTACACCTCGTCTGTGGAGACATGAAGGAAACGGAAGCGGGCTTTGTCCGCTTCGTTGAGCGTTTCCGTG
Organism: uncultured Acidobacteriaceae bacterium; assembly: GCA_964243455.1. Taxonomy (GTDB): domain Bacteria; phylum Acidobacteriota; class Terriglobia; order Terriglobales; family Acidobacteriaceae; genus Granulicella. The sequence goes on along the minus strand of CAXTGN010000376.1, from coordinate 30 downwards.
TACTGGCGAGCTGCTTGCAGCAGCGTGAAC
>CAXTGN010000375.1:0-5431 GCA_964243455.1 uncultured Acidobacteriaceae bacterium | reverse complement strand
GCTCCAGCGAGAACATGAGAACCAGGCTGGTGTGCACAAAAAAGAAACACACTCCGGTGATGCCATACCAGCCTGCCAGCTTGTTGTGGCCCAGGTTGTCAACGGTGTGCGCACCCACAACGCAGAGCACGGCAACGCTACGCAACAAATCGAGATTAGGCGAATCTTTCAAACCGTAGCTTCACACTGGCGATTCGGCACAGAACCCTCTTCCGCGAGAGGCGGCGTCCCTGCCAAATGGCTCTATCCTATACGCATGCCCTACACGTACGGCGTCATGCAAGGCCGTCTCTCTCCACCCGAGGAAGGTCGCTTTCAATCCTTCCCACGCAGGGGCTGGCGCGACGAATTTGACAAAGCCAAAGCCGCAGGCTTCAGCTACATCGAGTGGATTCACGACGACTTCGACAAGGGCGCGAACCCTATCTTCACCGAAGAGGGTCTACGCGAGTTCGACGCGCTGAAGGCCGAGCACGGCATCGGCACACCCGCGCTCTGTGGCGACTGGTTCATGGACTTTCCACTGATCCGCTGCAGGCCCGAGGAGCGCGTCCATCGCGAGCAGCACCTCCATGCGCTGCTGCCGATTGCACAACGCATCGGCGCCAGGCGCATCGTGCTTCCGTTCGTCGATAACAGCAGGATAACCACCGAAGAAGAGAAAACGCAGGTGCTTGACGTGCTCAAGCATGCGCTGCCCGTCGCCGAGTCCTGCGGCGTCGAACTCCATCTCGAAGCCGACTTCAACCCAGAGGTCTTCAAGCACTTCCTCGCTCGCCTGGATCACCCTTTCCTCAAAGTGAACTGGGATTCCGGCAACAGCTCCGGCCTTGGCTACATAGCCTCAGAAGAGTTTGCGGCCTACGGCGACCGCATCGGCTCCGTTCACCTCAAGGACCGCTATCGCAAACCCGAGGGCGGCATTGAAACCCGTCTCCTCGGCACAGGCTCCGCCGACTTCGACGACGTCTTGGACGCCATTCGCGCCATCGGCTACACGGGCGGGCTCACGCTACAGGTTGCACGCGGCGATGCCGGGGATGAGGTCAACTTCCTTCGCGGTCAGATCGAGTACGTCAAGGCAAAGCTGAAAGGTTAACGCTTCTCTGAACGACGCTATCCATCCTCGACACAGCGCGACCGCACGGAGGACGCGCGCATGACGGCAGCCCTTCCCGTTACGGGCAACACCGAGGTCACGGCTCCGGAGAACCGCGCCTTCTATCCCGCGCTGGATGGCCTCAGGGCGCTGGCCTTCCTTATGGTCTTCGCCACTCACTATCTGAGCCTTCCCTGGGGCTGGGGTGGCGTGAACTTCTTCTTCGTTCTCTCCGGATTTCTGATTACCGGCATCCTGTACGACACAAAAGATGCCCCGCATCGCGCGCGCAATTTCTATATGCGCAGGACGTTGCGCATCTTTCCCCTCTACTACGCTGTTCTTCTCGCAGCCGTGCTGCTGTGGCCGATGGCGCACTGGTTGTGGAACTGGAAATGGCTGCTCTGGGCAGCGTACCTGGGGAACTTCGCCCACTTCTCTCCCATGCCGGCCGGCTCACCCGCACAACAGCTCGGTGATTTCCAGCTTAACGGTTTCATCCTTGGACACAGGCTCGTGCTGTACCTTGGCCACTTCTGGTCGCTCTGCATCGAAGAACAGTTTTATCTCGTATGGCCATGGATCGTGTTCTGGCTTCGCGATCGCCGCAAACTGCTCTGGATCTGCGGTCTCGCGCTTCCGATCGGCGTGGTGCTTCGCATCCTGTCCCAGGTCTACCTTCCGCCCTGGATGGTCGCGGAAAATGTCCTCTCTCGCTTCACTCCGCTTAGCTGCGATGCACTTCTGGTCGGCGGCTTCATCGCGCTGCTTCTACGCGGTCCTCACAAAGCGGCACTCCTGCGAGCGGCGTCATGGGCTCTGCCTCCCTACCTGATCGCCTGTGCCCTGTGGCTCTTGCTCTGGCGAAGGCTCCATTCCCAAGCCGGCAGCTACCCCTACCCGAACTGGACCGAGACCTTTGGCTTTACGGTGCTGGACATTCTGGGCGTGCTTCTCATGATGAACGCTCTGCAGCCCGGCAATTGGGTCTACAGGGCGCTCCACCTCCGGCCTCTCCGCTGGGCCGGCCGCATCAGCTACGGCGCGTATGTCCTCCATGACATACCGCACCAATCGATCTGGCGCTTCGCAGGGCTGATCTGGCCCTCTCACGAGAGAAGAACCGGCATCGCGCTCGCCCTGGTCTGGACCTATGGTGCGGCCTGGCTGAGTTTCCGCTTTCTTGAGTCTCCCTTCCTCAATCTCAAGGAGCGCTGGACCCTTCGTACATGAGGCAGAAGCAATCTCACCCCGCTACCCGAACGCATCCGCAAATCATCTGAACCGGAAAGACCGAGCCTCACACAATGCCCCTCACTGCCGACCAACTCAAGACCAGCTCCCTCTTCTCCCTCGAAGGCAAGACCGCCGTGCTCACGGGCGCCTCCGGCTTTCTGGGCCGCACCTTCGCGCTCGCGCTGCTTGCGAATGGCGCCCGCGTGATCGCCCTCGGACGCAGCGAGCGCCTCAAGACCGAAGCCGCCAACTGGGCGGACCAGTTCGGCGCCGACAAGATCGCGACGGAGCAGATCGACATGTATAACGTCGAGGCTCTGAACAGCCTGTGTGACAGGATCGCCGGGGAAGAAAAATCGCTCGACACCCTCGTCAACAACGCCCACGAGCTCGGCTCCGCCACCGGCTTCAACGTCCCCGAGGGCTCCCTTGAAAACTCCACCTTCGACCAGTGGCAGCGCAACCTGCAAGGCGGCGTGTATTGGGCGGTTCAAACCACGCAGCGCCTCGGCATTCGCATGAAAGAGCAAGGGCGCGGCTCCATCATCAACATCGCCACCATGTATGCCTCGGTCGCCCCGCGCCCACAGCTCTATGAGGGCACCGCCTCGCTCAACCCCCCGGGCTACAGCGCCTCCAAGGCCGCACTCGCCGCGTTCACGCGCTACACGGCCAGCTTCTGGGGCACGGCAGGCGTCCGGGCGAACTGCATCTCGCCCGGTCCGTTCTCCAACACCGAAGACGTCGGCACCGGCCAGAACGCCGTCCAGGAAGACTCGCCCTTCGTCACCAAACTCAAGGGCTACACCGTCCTAAACCGCATTGGCCGTCCCCTGGAGCTCTGCGGCGCCCTGCTCTTTCTCGCCTCCGACGCCAGCACCTACGTCACCGGCCAAAACCTCAACGTCGACGGCGGCTGGACAGCAGTGTGATGCGAGTAATGGCTAAGAACTTCTATCGTGGAGGCAACGATATTATGCGCGAGACAATAACACTCCAGAGAAGGGAGCTGTTCGGCAGAAGGTTGCGTTGTCTGCTTCTCAGCTCTTTACCTGCAGCTCAAGTTGCAATTGCTCTAGCCACGCTTGTCGAACCTTAGCAGAAGTCAAATGTGGCGTTCACCGGTGGGCACCCGCGGGGTTTCTTGATGCGGAGGAAGCAAAGCTCGGCGAAAGCGAGCGGTTTCTCACTCCAGAGATCCGTACCGCGCTCACGTCATGGTGGCTAGTCAACAGGAGAGGAGCAAACACGCCGAATTGGGACTTGGTGAGTACATGCAGCATCGAAGGTAAGCAGGGTTTAATACTGATCGAAGCCAAGGCTCATACCTCTGAACTCAAGCGTGACGGCAAGTCGCCTGGAGATGAAGGAAATTATGATCAGATTGGGCGTGCCGTCTCCCAAGCCTGCGGATCGCTGGAGAGCCAATGCAGAGGTTGGGGGATATCGCGTGATTCTCATTACCAGTTGAGCAATCGCTTCGCGTGGGCTTGGAAGGTCGCTTCGCTCGGTATCCCGACGATACTGATTTACCTAGGCTTTCTTCATGCTGAAGAAATGTCACATGCTGGAAAGCCGTTCGAGTCGGCGGCGGATTGGCGCCGAGCCGTGGTTACACACGGTTTGGGCGTGGTGCCGCAGAAAGCTTGGGAGAGACGTATAGAAACTCCGGGAGCCCCGATGTGGCCCCTCCTGAGGACGATGGACGTGGAATGGAAAGTTGGAACGTAAAAGATATATGGATCTTCAACTGCAAGATCAGGTCGCCTTCATCGCCGGCAGCTCCCGCGGCATAGGTCGCGCCATCGCGTCGACCCTGCTCGCGGAAGGCGCCCGCATCGTGCTTACGGGGCGCGATGAAGCCTCGCTCCGCGCCACCCAGGCAGAACTCGCCACGCCCGGCGCCCACGACCGCGTCCTTGCCATCCGGGGCGACTTCTCTCACGCGGAGACCATCGCGCGCGCCTTCGAGCGCGCCGTGGCCCACTTCGGACGCCTCGACCACCTCGTCGCAAATCTTGGCACCGGTTCCGGCAAGCCGGGATGGGACCAGACCGATGAAGAATGGTCCCGTCTCTTCGAACTCAATTTCTTTGCCAGCGCCCGCCTCACGCAGGCTGCGCTACCCCATCTTCTGAAGAACCCGAGCGGTGGAAACATCCTCTACATCTCCTCGGTCGTCGCCCTCGAAGCCACGCCCGCGCCGCTGCCCTACTCCGCCGCCAAGGCCGCGCTCAACAACTACGCCAAGAACCTCGCCCGCCAGCTCGGCCCGCAAAAAGTCCGCGTCAACACCATCGCCCCCGGAAACATCTTCTTCCCCGGCGGCAGCTGGGAACGTCATCTCACCAATCGCCGCGAATCCGTTGAGGCAATGCTGCGCAACGAGGTTCCGCTGCAGCGTTTCGGCACACCGGAGGAGATCGCTTCCCTTGCCGCTTACCTTTGCTCCCCCAACGCCGCCTTCGCCACAGGAGCCTGTTACGTCATGGACGGCGGCCAGACCCGCACACTTTAACGACTTTCCACTGCTTTTCTTCCCGTAGTGCCTACCTCTTCCCCTTCAGCTACGTCCACCCCTCAAGACGCAGGGATCAGCCGAGTTGCACATCCGCACTGCATGGTTCTCATGAACAACAAACCCACAGACATCTCGGCAAAGGGCTCTTCGCAACCCTATCTAAGCCTGCGCAACGTCCTGCTCGCCAGCTTGGGCGCTGTTCTGATCATGGCTTGCGGATTTCTAATGGACCGTCTCTTCCATAAAGCGGACCGTCTGCTTGCCTCCGACTTCTACACGTGCGCCGTCGCGTTTCTGTTCTGCTACATCCTTCTGCAGTTTGAGGCGCGCCGTCGTGCCAGCCTGGCGCGCCGCATGGAGATCGCCGCGGAGGTCAACCACCATATCCTCAACGCCCTGACCGGCGTGGTCTTCACGGCCGCAGCTCGTAACGACCCGGCGCTTCACGACGTCATTCAGGACGCCACCGCACGCATCGATTGGGTGCTCAACACCGTGCTGCCTGACGGGTCGGCGGATCTGAAGTGGCCCGTCCAGTCCCCCTCCTGGAGCCCTTCCGTGTGGACCGCAGCCAA
>CAXTGN010000374.1:0-5452 GCA_964243455.1 uncultured Acidobacteriaceae bacterium | reverse complement strand
TGCCGGGCCCGCAGCCGATCGAGAAATCCTGCTCAACCAGATCCGCTCCGGGCTCTTACAACTGGAGGTCGTCCGCGGATGGCAAAAGAACCCGGACAATTACTCGAGCGGCATCACAGGATCCATCTTCACGCTGATGGAACGCCCCTACGCGCCTGTGGACATAAGGTTGCGGGCAGCCATAGCGCGGGAAAAGCAGATGCCGCAGGTCTTTGTTGAGGCCCGCAAAAACCTGAAGAACCCGCCGAAAATCTACACCGAGATCGCGCTCGAGCAGATTGACGGTCTGGTGACTTTCTTCCAGCACGATGTGCCGGAAGCCTTTGCAGCAGCGGACGACCCGCAGGCTAAAGCCGAATTCGCGAGCACCAATGCCGCAGTCATCAGCTCATTGCAAAGCTACGGTCAGTGGATGAAGACTGATCTGCTGTCGCGCTCCAATGGGGACTTCCGGTATGGTGCAGATACGTATTCCAAGGCGCTCGCCTACAACGAGATGGTGGATGTTCCGCTGGGTCATCTGCTGCAGATTGGGCTTGACGATCTGCACAAGAACCAGGCTGAGTTCGCGCGGGTAGCAAAGCAAATCGATCCCATCAAGACGCCACAGCAGGAGCTCGCCGAACTGGCAACAATGCATCCCGCACCGGACAAGCTGCTGCAGACGTTTCATGACCGGTTCGACTCGGAGATCAACTTTATCAACAGTCACGGCATCATCACGATGCCCAGTACCGTGCAGCCGACTCTGGAAGAAACCCCGCCTTTTGAGCGTGCGACGACGCAGGCCAGCATGGATTCCCCCGGACCGTTTGAGACGAACTCGACCAAGGCGCTCTTCAACGTAACGCTTCCTGAGCCGAACTGGACGCCGCAGCGTACCAGTGAATATATGGCAGCTTTCAATGTCGGCACGATTGTCTCCACCAGCGTGCATGAGGCGTACCCGGGGCACTACGTTCAGTTCCTCTATCAGCCGCAATTTCCATCCAAGATCCGCAAGATCATCGGCGCGAACACCAACATCGAGGGCTGGGCTCACTACTGCGAGCAGATGATGCTCGAGCAGGGCTACAACGCTCCGGGTGTCGGCGCAAAAGACGAGCGCGAGTCCAGGCTGATCAAGCTGGGCCAACTGCAGGACGCCTTGCTCCGTGATGCGCGCTTCGTTGTGGCCATCCGCATGCACACCGGTGTTGGCGGACCGCTGACAACAGAGCAGGCAATGAACTTCTTCGTAACCGAGGGCTACCAGTCACGCCCGATCGCGGAAGTAGAGACAAAACGAGCGATGCACTGTACCTCTACTACACTCTCGGCAAATTGCAGATCTTGAAGCTTCGCGCCGATGTGAAAGCAAAGCAGGGCTCCGCCTTCAGCCTGCAGCAGTTCCACGACAGCCTGATGAAGATGGGCCCTGTACCCATCAAGGTGGCGCGGCAGGCCATGCTGCACGACAACTCACCGGTTCTTTAGCTCTGCCCTGGTCTCTCCCGGCAGGCTCTCGTGTAGGGACGTGGCCTCCCCGGCAATTTATAATCTCTGTCATGCAGAGCCAGAATGTGCAATTTGGTTGCGGCACCTGTGCGCCGTCATCTTGGCTCAACTTCGATGCAGGTCCCGCATTTCTGTTAGAAAAGCGGCTCCCGTTTTTGAAATCGACGCTGGTGCGGCGAGGCTTTCCTGACTACCCCGGCAATATCCACTATGGCAATGTCATCAAGGGTCTTCCGATAGATCCCGGTATAGCGCAAAGGATCTATTGCTCCCATGTCTTGGAGCATCTTGCCCTGGAAGATTGTCGAAAAACCCTGCGCAACGTCTACAGCTATCTTCGGCCCGGCGGTGTGTTTCGGTTTGTTCTTCCCGATCTGGAGTTCTACGCCCGGCAGTATACGAGCTCCGACTCACCTGCCGCCGCCCAGACATTTATGAAAGACACGCTGCTGGGCGAGCCCCAGGGCACACGCGGCTTAAAGTCTTTGCCGCGCGCCATCTTTGGTCGCAGTCAGCACCTTTGGATGTGGGATTACAAGAGCTTCGTCCCGGAGCTTAGCGCCGCCGGCTTCACGTCCATTCGACGCGCAGGCTTTGGGGACTCAGGCGATCCGGTCTTTGCCGAGGTGGAAAACGAAGGGCGCTGGGTGAACTGCCTGGGCATCGAATGTCGCAAGGCGGGGTAAGCTGAACCATTTCGTTGCGATTCGGGACATCTCACCACGAAAGGGTAACCTGGGCGACTGACCTTTGTGATGCTGTGGCGATCGGCTCTGTCTGGTATCGTCCAGCTAGGATGAGCCAGAGAACGGAAGGAATGTTGGCAACATGGCACTAAAGAAGCTCAGGAAAGCGGTGATTCCAGCCGCAGGTATGGGGACACTCTTTCTTCCCGCGACCAAAGCGGTGCCGAAGGAAATGTTGCCGCTGGTGGACAAGCCGCTGATTCAATATGCGGTAGAAGAAGTGGTTGCTGCCGGATGCAACGAAGTCATCATCATTACCGGCCGCGGCAAGACCCCGCTGGAGGATCATTTCGACCGTGCTCCTGAACTGGAGTACCAGTTGGAAGCCCGCGGTAAAACGGATCTCCTCGAGCTCGCGCGATCGATGTCGCAGCTCGCCCGTATCTCCTACACACGGCAACCGGAGGCCCTGGGTCTCGGACATGCGGTCCTGCAGGCAAAAAACCTCGTCGGAGACGAACCGTTCTGCGTCATCCTGCCGGATGACATCGTCGATGCCTCCGTGCCTTGCATGCAGCAAATGGTGGAGGCGCATTACAAAACAGGATCCTCAATCATTGCGTCAGAGGTCGTGGAAGGATCCGCCATCTCCTCCTATGGATGCCTGGACTTTACACGCGACCCGGAGGTCCCCAGGCTCTTGGACGTCCGCAATCTGGTAGAAAAGCCCAGACCGGAGGACGCTCCCAGTCAGAACGCCATCATCGGTCGTTACATCCTCACCCCTCGCATCTTCGAGATGATCGAAAACCTCAAGCCTGGTGCAGGGGGGGAGCTTCAGCTTACGGACGCGATCAAAGCCTTGCTCGCCTTTGAGAAAGTCTACGGCTTCTGCTACGAAGGAACCCGACACGATGCCGGGGATAAGCTCGGATTCCTGAAAGCAACCGTGGAGTTCGCGTTGAAGCGGGACGATCTAGGACCCAGATTCCGGGAATGGCTCAAAGCGCAGACGTTCTAGCCGGCTGAGGCCCGCATCAGCAACTCTCTGGAGTGTTTCTTCACTTCACTGTCGCGTCGCGTATGCCGCATGGACGAGATCTGCCTCCAGGCGGCTCGGACCATCCTGGGACGGCGCTCAGCTCGGTCCCGCACAAGGAGAACCTGCCCTGACATCCCCTTTCCACGCCAGGCGCGTCTGTTAAGCAGAACTTCGTCCTGTCCTGGAGACGTATCGTGCGCAGACCGCCCATCAATAAGGCTCAGCTCAGCAACAGGCGCCTTTGCTGGGCTACTTTCGCTTGTTGGACACACAACTCTGGGTGGCGCGGGGGGACGCTGACGACCTGGACCTTGGCCCTGCTAAGCGTCTCAGGTCCCAGTCTTCGCTCGGGCGTTGCCCAAACGGCAAGGCGCCCGTTGGAGCCGGCAGTCGCCCCGCAAGCCAACAGCTCACCTCACCGCACACGCCTCATTCTGAAGAATGGGAGTTACCAGTCCGTTCTCAGCTATCAGGTAAAGGGCGACGTCGTTCGGTATCGTTCGGCAGAGCGCAATGGCGAGCAGGAGGAGCTCCCACTTGCTTTGGTAGACCTGCCCGCCACCCAGGCCTGGGAAAGCGCCCACGATCCCGCCTCAGCGGCAAAGGACGCTCAGCAACAGCCTTCAGTCCTGAGTCCTGAGTTAGCTCGAGAAGAAGCCGCCAAGGCCGCAAGGACGCCGGAGGTCGCCAAAGACCTACGCTGACCTGAGGACAACAGCGTCCTGGTGCTCGATACCTTCCGGGGCACGCCTGAACTCGTGCCTGTCCCACAAATTGGCAGCGATCTGAACCGCGAAACCGCCCACGCCGTGTTGAAGAAGGACATCAATCCAGCTGCCAGCCCACACGACCTGCTCTTGATCAAAGAGGAACGTGCCGACGTGCAGCTCCATGTGGCAGACCCTGTCTTCTTTGTCCGGCTCGAGTCGCAAAGCTCGACCGAAGAGGACACTGGCGGGACCTTTCTTGTCGATACGCAGGGGCAGGCCGGCAGGGCGACTCCTGGTGGCGGCTCGGCGCAAAGCGGCTATCTGCTGGAGCATATCGATGTCCGGCAGGGCGCTCGGGCCGTCGCAAGTCCACGGCTGACGCTCCTCGGCACGGGCAAAACACAGCCCGGCGTGATCGAAGTGCGCACGGAATCGCTCCCCGGAGGCGTCTGGCTGAAACTCACACCCTCACAACCCCTCGAGTTTGGGGAATACGCTCTCGTCGAAGTCCTGAACGAACGAGCCATCAACCAGGATGTATGGGCTTTCGGTGTCCACCCAACGGCGAAAGAGAATGACGAGGCCCTCCGGCCAGAGCCGAAGCGGCCCGTTCACCTGGAGAGACGAGGCCGGTAGCCCACGGCTCTGAGACCCGCTCAAGCGTTCGCGCATCGGCCCATTCGCTTTTTCTAACTTCCGCGAGACCGAAGATCAGCGACAGAAGAAAAGCCTCCGCATCGCGGAGGCTTTCTCTCTGCCACGGACCAGCTGCTACTTGGTCATGTCGATGCCACCGGAAGCCTTGCGCTCCTTTTCGGCTTCGTTGGCTTTGCGCGCCGTCATCTCGCGCTGGATGTAATCGTCAGCCTTGGCGATGTCGCTCTTTCGCGCGTCGTCGTTCCCGCACTCGATATCGGCCTTCCTGCGCCAAACCAGGTTCAGGTAAGACATCGCATCGTCGTAGTTCGGGTTGATCTCCACTGCCCGATTCAGGTACTGCAGCGAACTGTCGAGCAGCGAGGAACTCTCCTGGGAGAGCTGCTGGCAGACCTTCGGCGGGATCTTGGCGTTGCCCTTGAGGTCATCCGTGATCTTGTTTGCCTTTAACAGATCAACTGCGTTCTTGTCGGCCTTTTGGAAATCGATTACCCCTACAGAATAATTGGCCTCGGAGTCCTTAGGGTCAAGCTGGATAATCTTGAGTTCATCAGCGCGAGACTGATCGAACTGCATGATGCTGCGATGGATCGACGCGAGCTGGCGCATAGAATCGACGTCGTTCGGCTTGGCCTGGAGGACCTCATTGAAGCCGTCGATTGCTTTCTTGGCAATCGCCATGTTCTGCGGCGTGTTGTTATTGGGCTGGACCTGGTAACTGTAGGCAGTAGCCAAATAGGTCTTGGCGTTGGGATAGCTTGGGTCCAGGGCCACGGATTGCTGAAAATGATCAATTGCAGTCTCGTAATGGCCCGCCTTGAAATCCTGGATGCCTTTGACGAGTTGGTCGCGAGCCTTCA
>CAXTGN010000373.1:4274-5487 GCA_964243455.1 uncultured Acidobacteriaceae bacterium | reverse complement strand
GACCAGGTCAACCTCATGACCTATGACTTCTACGAGGCCGGCAGCGGCGCCCCCAGTCCCACCGGCAACCACGCCCCGCTCTTTGCCGACCCCGCCGATCCCCAAAAGACCTCCGCCGCCGCGGTGGTCGAAGCCTTCGAGCAGGCCGGCGTCCCCTCCGCCAAGCTCGTCCTGGGCGTTCCGTTCTACGGTCACGCGTGGGCGAATGTGCCGCCGGCAAACCATGGGCTCTTCCAGACTGGAACTGCCGCCCCCGGTCTGCGCACCGGCTATGCCGACATCCAAACACTGCTCGCGGACGGCGGCTTCACCCGTTACTGGGACGCAGCCTCCGAGGTGCCGTACGCCTATAACAGCACGGCACGTCAGTTCATCACCTACGAAGACCCTGAATCGCTTCGGAAAAAGTGTGACTTCGTTCTTCAGAGGCAGCTCGGCGGCGTCATGTTCTGGCAGTACCTCAGTGACCCCTCCGGAACTTTGCTGAAGACCATCTCCACCGCCCTGCACGCCCCGGCTCCGGCGGCGGAGGCACGCCCATGAGCCAAGCGCTCACCGCCCGGCAACCTGCAGCGCCTTCCACGGGCATCGTCGGACAGCCGGTAAGTACACGCGTCGTCTCCATCGACATCTTTCGCGGCTTCACCATGGCCGTCATGATCTTCGTCAACGACGTCAGTGACATCCACGGTCTCTCACGCTGGACCTATCACATCCCGCGCGACGTCGACGCCATGTCCTACGTCGACATGGTGTATCCGTTCTTCCTCTTCGCTGTGGGTCTCTCGCTGCCCCTCGCCATACGCCAGCGCCTGCGCCGCGATCCCTCCATCCCGCGGCTCTGGGTTCACATCCTGCTGCGCTGTGTCTCCCTCATCACCCTCGGGCTCATCATCGCCAACGCCGAAAAGACAAGTCGCAGCCTGACCCACATGCGCGGCAGCCTTTGGGCGTTCTGCGCCCTGCTCGGCGCCATCCTTTTCTGGGCTGTCTACCCGCTCAGCATCTCGCACCGTACGGCCTCCCTCCTGCGCGTTTTCGGCGCAGTGCTGCTGGTCGTCATGTTTGCCCTCTTTCGACGCGCGCTCCCCGGCGGCCACGCGGCCTGGCTCGACTTCAGCTATCCCGAGATCCTCGGCCTGATCGGCTTAACCTACGTCGCCGTCTGCCTGCTCTATATACCCACGCGCCGCCTCCTCTGGGCACCCTTTGG
>CAXTGN010000373.1:0-4264 GCA_964243455.1 uncultured Acidobacteriaceae bacterium | reverse complement strand
CGCTTCTGCTTCTCTTCAACAGCGCCTGCCTCGCTCACTGGATTTCCAACCCGCGGCCCATGTATCTCTTCCCTTTCGACAACGGAGCCATGCCCGCCATCGCGATGGCAGGGGTCCTCGTCTCCGGCATTTTCCTCAACGAAAACCTTCGCAAGACCCCGAAGCGCCAGCTTCTGCTCGGATTCGCTTTTGCGGGAGTTTCCTTTGTGCTTGGTCTGCTTCTCAGGCCCCTGGGCATCTCCAAAATTCGTGCCACGCCGACGTGGGCACTCTGGAGCATTGCGGCCGCAACGACCGTGTTTGCCGTCTTCTACTACGTCGCTGACCTCCGCGGGCGGACAGACTGGGCCTTTCTCTTCCGCGCGCCCGGCGCGAACACCCTGTTGACCTACCTGCTTCCTGACCTCACCTATTACCTGCTCGCCTTCCTGAATCTGAGTATTCTTTTTAGCCATTGGAATGCGGGTTTCCCGGGTGTGATCCGCTCTCTCTGCTTCACACTCATCATGCTGCTGCTCTCGCTCGGCCTCACGCGCGCTAAACTCCGAGTGCAGCTCTAGTCAGGGAACACGCACGGCTCAAAAACCCATGCCACCGAAATCGCAACAACCAGGCTCCGCCGCCCCGCACGGGTTCGACGCCGACCTCGCCGGGGTTCATGCTACCGGCGATCTCACCCCCGACGCAGCCGAGCCTCTTCTTCGCCGCTTTCTCACCCATCGCAACAATCTCATCGTCGCAAGAGCAGCTAAGGCAGTGAAGCTCCATAATCTCGTTCACCTGGCGGACGACCTGGCCACAGCCTTCGCTCGCTTCCTGCCCGCGGTCGGCGACCCGGCCAAAACCGATTCCCAGTGTTGGGCCAAGCATGAGCTCGCCCGCACCCTTGCTGCCTTTGAGTACCAATCTCCCGAGGTCTTCCTCGCGGGCCTGCGATACATCCAGCTGGAACCTGTCTGGGGAGGCAGCTCCGACAGCGCCGGCCCGCTCCGCGGCACCTGCGCCCTCGCGCTCGTGCAATGCCGGGATCTCCCCTCCTCCGATCTGCTCCGCCACCTGACCCCACTCTTCTGCGACAAAGAGCTCCCCGTACGCGTGAACGCCGCCCGCGCGGTGGAGCAGGCCGGCTCCGATAGCGCTGCCCTCCTGCTGCGCCTCCGCGCTGAACTGGCTTCTGACGAATCCGAACTCCTCGGCGCCTGCATCGGCGGTGTCCTGCGCCTTGAAGGACCCAGCGCTTTGCCCTGGGCCGCCGCTTTCCTCCGCGCCGAAGACGACCTCGCCGCCGAGGCGGCTTATCTGCTCGCCGCACATCGCTCTACCGAAGCCGTTGTTTGCCTCACGCACGCATTCCGGGCCGCATGCAATCGGGACTTCCGCGAGAACCTGCTCACGGCCCTCGCCGCCTCGCGCCTCCCTGAGGCCTATCGCTTTCTGCTCAGTCTTGCCGCCGAAGGCGGCATGTTCGCCTCCGTCGCAAAGAAGTCCATACAAGACTCCGAGCCGCCCGGCGAGATCGCGGCAGAATTGAACCGTTTATGAGCCCGCGTCCCGCTCTGGCACTGTTGGGCCTGAATGTCAGGAGGGCTGCCTACGACAGCCCCTTCTGGCAAGCGCCCTGTGGGTCACGTCCAGCGCGCGGGTGACCGGTCGTCTTCCAAATATCCCTCGGTCCTAATGCACGCACGGGTAAAGCCGGCAACTGCTGAACGATCTCGTCCGGTCGGAGCATCCGTACGCCATACTTGATGAAAATTGCCATCGTTTCCGTAAGGTCAGCCGTCGCGTAGGTGTCCATATCGGAAGGGATGTCCATCGTGCGGGCCGGCGCATTCATCTTGTTGATTGCGTTCAGGAATCCACCTGGCGTCATCAGGGCGAGCACGTGGCACTCCTCGGATTCGATGAGATAGGCGTGTGGAATCCTCTTCTGCAGAAACACGTTTTCCCCGGCTCCCACGCTAAACACCTGCCCATCGGCAAACACCTTGATCTGCCCGGCAAGCATATAAAAGAGCTCATCTTCCCTATCGTGGACGTGCGGAGGAAGTTCCGTTCCCTTCTTCATCTTGGATTCCACAGAAATCGAAGGCACCGTCTGTCTCAGAGCCGCCCGCTAACTGGCTGACCAGGATCCCCTTGTACCATGTTGAGTTCTCCAGGGCGGGTAAGCGCTTGTACGCATGCATGCATTCATCTCGTTCCTGCTTCCTTGTAGCGGGCGATTTGCCGACAGTGGTGCATGTTGACACGGCGACCGCACCACAGACCTTCGCCTGAGTGAGCGCCGTTAAGACGTCGTCAATGTCGAAACGCCAGAAGATGCCGCTGTACCGACACGGCGCTGTACTCAAAGCAGATCGCAGGCGCTCGATCCTGCGTGCCTCGCAGAAGAAGCATCTTCCACAGGCATCAACTCTCTTGCCAGCATGCAGCGTGCTGCAGCCAGCAGCAGGGGCAAGGGCCGACTCTTTCCCGCAGCGCAGAGAACGCCTGCAACGAATCCTGCAACTTCCTTAAAGCCCGTTGTGAGAGGACGTCATCTGTCTACCCTCAACGGCAAGCAGGTAACTGCCGTCGTAATCCGCTCTCCACATGTGGCGCGAGTGAAACCCCAAAGCTTCAGATGAGTGCTCTTACACTTGCAGCCTGGCGACCTTTCGGGCCGTCTTCGACCTCAAACTCGACCGTTTCGCCCTCACGCAGAGTTTTGAAACCGTCTGTCTGAATCGCACTGTAGTGACAGAAGATATCCGGCTGGCCTTCCTCTTTGAGAAAGCCAAATCCCTTTGCATTGTTGAACCAGGCAACTGTTCCGGTATGTTGCGCCATATCCGTTCTCCGTTCTGGCGACAACAGCACGGTACACCTTTGGTTCACCTGCGCAACATGAATCGCATGATGCTTCACTTCGGAACAGCAACCTAAGTCGCTCTCGATAGCCGGCCCGCTGCGGATCTCTTCGTCGTGCAAAGCTCACCTATGTTCCAGCATGAATGCACAACGAGGAAATGATCTGTGCGGTGCTTCTCGTAAGGCCTACTTCGCCCGCGGGTGTGTTTCGTCGTACACACGCTGCACTTGCCCGACCGTCAGCTGGGTATATCGCTGCGTTGTCGACAGCCGCTGGTGCCCCAGCATCTCCTGAATCGCCCGCAGGTCCGCACCCTCCTCCAGCATGTGCGTGCCAAACGCATGCCGCAACGTGTGCGGGTGCACATCCGCCGCCAACCCTCGACTCACTGCAACAGCCTTCACAATCCGCCCCACACTCCGCGTCGTCAGCCGGCACGTCCCGCGCATGTTGGCGTTGCACAACAGTGGCCCGTCCTCAACCAGCTTCCCTTTTCCCGCTGTTCGCAGCTTCTCCGCACGCTGAGGCAGATACACCCGGATCGCCTCAGCCGCCACATCGCCCAGCGGCACAATGCGCTCCTTCTTGCCCTTCCCGAGTACCCGAAGCGCATCCTCACCCCACAACACACCCCCGACATCCAGCCCCACCAACTCCGCATTCCGAATGCCGCACCCATACAACAACTCAAAGATCACACGGTCCCGCCCCGGCCACACCGCACCTGGAACGTCTTGCTCTGCACGCGGACCGTCTCCCGCCGTCCGCGCAGGACCCAGCCCATCCAGCACCCGGTTCATCTCCTCCACACTCGGCACCCGCGGCAGATGCTTCGGCAGCTTCGGCGTCGACACCAGCACGGCCGGATTTGCCTTCACCACCCCTTCCTTCGCCAGCCACTTGAACCAGCTCCGCACCGCCGCCAGAGCCCGCGCCGCCGACGTCTTTCCCAACCCCTTCTCATACAGCACACCCAGATACGCCCGGATCTGCAGGTGCCCCACACTCCCTATATCGGCACCCTCGCCCAGCTCTTTAGCCAGAAACGCGACGAAATCCGTCAGCTCCCGCCGATACGCCCGCAACGTATGCTCACTCGCCCCACGCTCATCCCGCAACGCCGCCAGGAACCGCCCAGACAGCTCCTCCAGCGACGCCCTCACGCCGTCACACCCTTTCCCTTACCCCGCGGATGATGCCGCCGATGCACCGTCTTCAACCGCTCGATGGCCAGATGCGTATACACCTCCGTCGTCGAGATATCTGCATGCCCCAGCAGCGTCTGCACTGTCCTCAGATCCGCTCCACCTTCCACCATGTGTGTCGCACAACTGTGCCGCATCCGGTGCGGGCTCGCCTTGAACCCCAGCCCCTTCACAACTTTCCACACCCCTCCCCGGTTCCACGCCG
>CAXTGN010000372.1:0-5500 GCA_964243455.1 uncultured Acidobacteriaceae bacterium | reverse complement strand
CCATTCCGCGCGGCATCCTTTCCACAGTCTATGTGCGCCCCACCGAGTACTGCACTCCGAACCGCATACAGGACCTGTTTGAAGAGTTCTACGCTGACACCCCCACAGTGCGCGTCCGCCGCACCCCTACCCTGCCGCAGATCGCGCATGTGGTGCGCACGCCCTTCTTGGACCTTGGCTTCCAGCTTGCTCCGGACGGCCGGCGTCTCGTCGTCATCGCCTGCCTCGATAACCTTCTCAAGGGTGCTGCTTCTCAGGCTGTTGAAAATATGAATCTCATGGCTGGCTGGCACCAGGCCGAGGGACTGTTATGACGCCATCCCCTGTTTCTTCTTGTCATCCCGTAGCGCAGCGAAGGGATCTGCTTTTCACCCTGCCCTGGGATCCCCCCTGCCGGAGAACGCAACCATGAAGTTTGTCGTAAAACTCGGCGGAGCTGCCCTGGAAGACCCGAAGCTTCTTCAGCCATGCGCTCGCGCCATCGCCGACCTCTCGCAGGACGGCCACAAGGTGGCCGTGGTGCACGGCGGCGGAGTCCAACTCACCCGCGTTCTCGCCCAGATGGGCAAGCAGAGTGAGTTCATCTCCGGCCTGCGGGTCACAGACGCTGAAACGCGTGACACTGCCTTGATGGTGCTAGGCGGTCGCGTGAACAAGAGCCTTGTCGCCGCGCTGCAGCATCTCCATCAATCTGCCGTGGGACTTACGGGTGGAGACGGTCACGTCTTTCGCGCCCGCAAGAAGCGCACCGATCCCGATCTGGGTTTTGTTGGAGAGATTGCCGCAACGGATCCCAAGTGGCTGGATGCGATCTGGGCGATGGGCGCTGTTCCCGTGATCAGCTCCATCGCCCTGGGCTTCGACGGTGAGTACTACAACATCAACGCCGATGAGATGGCCGCCGCGGCGGCAGTTGCGACCAACGCAGACGCGCTCGTCTTCTTGACCGATGTCCCTGGGGTCAAGGGAGCGGATGGCGTGGTCATGCGCTGGTTAAGTCTCCCCACCGTCACCCAACTAGAGCGCGACTCCGTCATTACGGGAGGCATGCTCCCCAAACTTCATGCCTGCAAAGAAGCCTTGCAGCACGGCGTAAAGCGCGTCCGCATCCTGCCTGCCACAGCCGCAAATCTCCTGCCCGATCTGTGCAGCAGCCGCGTCGACGAGGGTACGGAGGTGATGGTCGCATGAGGACCCGGACCAAACTTCTTCCCCGCTGTGTCTCTCTTGCTGTCATTCGCCGAACGGGGAACCTGCTGTTTGCCCGGAGCGCCGACCATGCCCACTGAACCCACCAACCTCGCCCAACTCCAGGCCGCCGAGGCCAAGCTCCTGCTACTCACCTATGAACGCAATCCAATCCTGTTCACGCGTGGCGAAGGCGTCCATCTCTTCGACGATGACGGTACCAGGTACCTCGACCTCCTCTCCGGGATTGGCGTCTGCGCGCTCGGCTACAACCACCCGGCCGTGACAGAGGCCATCACGCGGCAGGCTCATACGCTCCTGCATACTTCCAACCTGTTCTTCCATGAGCACACCGCCGAGTTGGCCCTCCGCCTCACCGAGATTACCGGCCTGGACCGTGCGTTCCTCTGCAACTCCGGCACAGAGGCCTGGGAGGCTGCGCTCAAACTCGCTCGCGCTCATGCCTCGCTGATGCGCTCGGAAGGCAAGCGCATGGGCACCAGGATCCTATGCCTGGAACACAGCTTTCACGGTCGTACGATGGGCTCGGTGTCGACCACGCACAAAGCTGCGTACCGGGAGCCCTTCAGCCCGCTCATCCCGGACGTGGGCTTCCTGCCGTTCAACGACGTCGAGGCGCTGCGTGCCGCCTTCAACGAAGATGTCTGCGCCATCGCATTTGAGGTTCTTCAGGGTGAGGGCGGCATCAATCTCGTATCCGAGCAGTTCCTGCGCACCGCCCGCGAGCTTTGCGATTCCACTGGCGCGCTGCTGATCCTGGACGAGATCCAGTCCGGCATGGGCCGTACCGGTAAGTGGACCGCATATCAACATTTCGGCATCCAGCCGGATGTCACCACGCTCGCCAAGCCGCTTGCGAACGGCGTGCCCGTTGGCGCCATGCTCTGCACGGAAACGGCCGCACGCGCCATCAAGCCCGGCATGCACGGCACCACCTTCGGCGGCAATCCGCTCGCCTGCGCGGTCGCCATTGCTGTGATCGACACGCTCCGGAGCGAAAACCTTCTTAGCCACAACGTGGAGGTCGGCAGCTACTTCCGCAATGAGCTCGAGGCGCTTCAGGCAAAGTACCCGCATCTGATCCAGGACGTTCGCGGCCTTGGCCTGATGATTGGCGTCGAACTCTCGTCGGCCGACCTCGCCAAGGCCGTGCTCTCCGGTATGCTGAAGCGTCACATCCTGATCAACCGTACTCACGAAACTGTGCTGCGCTTCCTTCCGCCCTACCTGATTACGAACGCTCACGTCGACCAGACCGTCACAGCGCTCAATGAGCTGCTTGCAGAGGCCGCCAGGCACGATCTGCCTCAACCCCAAGCCACCGGCGCACCCGCGCCCGAAGAGACCGTCCATGGATAACAAGACTCTCGTCATGAACCCACGCCCGAACGGGCATACCGGCCCCAAGGCCGCCTCACTCGGCATCCAGTCCGACACCGCGTTTACCGAGGTCGCCAAGGGTCTTGCTGGTCGCGATCTCGTCTCTATCGCCGATCTATCCGCCAGCGAACTCGCCGCCATCCTCGAACTTGCACACGCTGTAAAATCCAATCCAGAAGACTTCCGGCATGCCCTTGACGCAAAGCAGATGGTGATGTTCTTCGAGAAGGCGTCCCTGCGGACACGGCTCACCTTCGAGGCCGCGATGAACACCCTCGGCGGCAACGCCATGTTCGTCGACCAGACGAAGGAGCCTCTCGGAGAGCGCGAGTCGATCCCTGATGTTGCACGCAACATCGAGCGCTGGATGCAGATCATCGTCCTCCGCACTTACGCGCACGACACCATCACCGAGATGGCCGCCCACGCACAGGTACCGGTGATCAACGCCCTCTCCGACCTCGAACACCCCTGTCAAGCCATCGCCGACTTCATGACCCTCGAAGAGCGCTTCGGCTCGCTCGAAGGCCTGCGCTTTGCCGATAGCGGCGACGGCAACAATGTTTGCCACTCCCTTATGCTCACCGGCGCGCTGCTAGGTGTGCACATGGCTGTAGCCACTCCTAAAGGTTTCCAACCCAAGCTCGAAGTCATTCACAAAGCCATCGAGATCGCCGAATCCACCGGCGGCTCCCTCACCCTCACCCAGGACCCTCAAAAGGCCGCTGAAGAAGCTGACGCCCTATACACCGACGTCTGCACCAGCATGGGCCAGGAGCACGAAGCCGCCCGCCGCGCCCCCATCTTCAAGCCCTTCCAGGTCAACGAAGACCTCATGAGCAAGGCCCAACCCTCGGCCGTCTTCATGCACTGCCTCCCAGCCCACCGCGGCGCCGAAGTTACCGACGGGGTCCTGGACGGGCCTCAATCCATCGTCTTCGATCAGGCCGAAAACCGCATGCACGCCCAAAAAGCCATCACCCTCATGCTCCTCGGCGGCGCCAAACGCATCCCCAACAGCCGCAACAAAATCAACAGCCGCAACCGCCGCTAGCTGAGGAGCCCTTGTCGTTGCCTTTGTTTTTCTTGTTGTCATTCCCGCAGGGAATCTGCGTTTTGCATTTGTTGTTGCCGTTGCCTTCCTTGCTTGTATTCCCCGAATGGGGAACCTGCTGTTGGCCCGAAGCGCCACAACCGCTTCATGCCAACCAAGACCGGGTGCCCCATCTTCGCCGCAGCATCACGCGGCTAAGGTGGGTAGTCGAGCGAAGCTCGACTGTAGTCCCCTTACTCTTCTCACTGTCTAGTTCGAAGCACCATAAAGGTCAAGGACGCCGATGAAGTCACTTCTACAAGTCGTGAGCACCATCATCGTCGGCCTGTATAAAGTGCTCTTCTCATGGTGGCTTGATCCATGGCTACAGCGGAAAAAGCAACAGCGTCTTTCCGATGCAATCGAGCAGAGCTTACGACCACCCTTCCCCATGCGGATCCTGAGGAACAGCCATCCGCAGGTTCAGCCGTCTGACTATGCAACCGTTCACGTGGAGGCAGGCAACGTGTTTCTGGGCATTACACAAGGCAGAGGTGAAATCGTGTTGACAGTAGGTCCGCGCACGAAACCCTCTGAGCGCTACAAGCTCTTGCAGGTTATCGCCTCTCTTGAGGGCACCATGGAATGGCAGGTCAAGTACCCATGTGATTTGAAAGAGACTGACATCCTTCTTCAATCGCGATGGGAGCAGCTCAATGAGCTATTTGCCCCCACAGGAGCTGCCGCAAGAGAAACGCTTCAACTCCAGACCATCAACAATCACATACCTGTTCCTCAGCTTGAATGGGAGCGCAAGAAACGACGCTGGGCTCAACAGTGAACAGAAGTATCAAGCCGACTCCTTGCAGACCTGGGACCCAACTCGCCTTTAACTCAGCACTGACCACTAGGCACTGAGAATCAATATGTCCACCATCCTCGAAGCCCTCCCCCTAAACCAACGCGTAGGCATCGCCTTCTCCGGCGGCCTCGACACCTCCGCCGCCCTCCACTGGATGAAGAAAAAAGGGGCCATCCCCTACGCCTACACCGCCAATCTCGGCCAGCCCGACGAGACCGACTACGACGCCATTCCGCGCAAGGCTCTCGAGTACGGCGCCGAAAAAGCCCGCCTCATCGACGCTCGCCTGCCGCTCGTCCGCGAAGGCATCGCCGCGCTCCAATCCGGCGCCTTCCACATCTCCACCGCCGGTGTCACCTACTTCAACACCACGCCGCTCGGCCGCGCCGTCACCGGCACCATGCTTGTCACCGCGATGAAGGAAGACGACGTGGACATCTGGGGCGACGGCTCCACCTTCAAGGGTAATGACATCGAGCGCTTCTATCGCTATGGCCTCCTCGTCAACCCCGACCTCAAGGTGTACAAGCCCTGGCTCGACCAAAACTTCATCAACGAGCTAGGCGGCCGCGCCGAGATGTCCGCCTTCCTGCAGGCGTCCGGTTTCGAGTACAAGATGTCGGGCGAGAAGGCCTACTCCACCGACTCCAACCTCCTCGGCGCCACCCACGAAGCCAAGGACCTCGAACACCTCTCGGCTTCGATGAAGATCGTCCAGCCCATCATGGGCGGCATCGCTTTCTGGCGCGACGATGTCAGCATCAAGCCCGAAGAAGTCACGGTCCGCTTCGAAGAAGGCGTCCCCGTCGCGTTTAACGGCCAAACCTTCCCTGACCTCGTCGCCCTCATGCTGGAAGCCAACAGCATCGGCGGCCGCCACGGCCTCGGTATGAGCGACCAGATCGAAAACCGCATCATCGAAGCCAAATCCCGCGGCATCTACGAGGCCCCCGGCCTCGCCCTGCTCTTCATCGCCTACGAGCGCCTCCTCACCGGCATCCACAACGAAGACACCC
>CAXTGN010000371.1:0-5511 GCA_964243455.1 uncultured Acidobacteriaceae bacterium | reverse complement strand
TAGTCCGTGGCGACGTACCAGCGAAAGGGGTTCAGCGGGTCAGGACTGGCCAGTGAGCGCTTGGGCAGAAGGAGCGGACGAGATGCCTCCATAGCGGCAGCGTCGGTCGGTTCAGGCGCCGCTACCGGTTGGGTTTGATCGACGGGGCTCCGTAACGTCTCTGCTGCGGCCAGGGCGAGCGCATTGTGGTGTTCGTAAGCGCGGAAAGACCAGAGGAACACAACACAGACCAGTGCTGCTCGAGGCCACGTAACGCTCCGAAACGTTTCCCGCCTGCCAGCTATCTCCTGGCCGACGAGCCCGAAGAGAGTGGGCAGCAACAGGCCCGCGAGCAGCAGGACAAAGAGAAGCGGGTCAAAAATGAAGACGATCGATGCGGCATACCAATGGTTCAAAAACGGGAAAAAGGGGCGAATTCCGTAGTTGTTCGTGTAGTCCAGCAGGATGTGGCTAAGAAGGGCAAGGAGGGTGAAGCCGTAAAGCGCGCCCCAACGTGGAGGGGCGCCGTGGAGAGCGCTGGATCGGCTCGCTTCCGCGACCGATTTGTGGTCCGCTCGCCTTTTCCACAGATGAAAGAGGTAGACAAGCGCTACGAGGAGCGCGGCCTCGAACGGGATTCCAAGAAAAGTATGTGTAATTCCTCGATGGTGCTGGAAGCCGGAGACGGGTCCTTTCAGGCTCCAAAGCGTATCGATGTCCGGAAATTCGGCTGCGATCCCCATGGCAAAGGTCGCGTAGGCTGCGCGGCGATTGAGCCCCGTGCGCGCCAGGCACATGCCGGTAAGAACGTGGGTTACCGGCTCCATACTGGACTGAGGTGCCTAGGCTAGAGAAGGACGGCGTGCGCCCGCAAAAGCTGGCTGCTCAGGGTGTACGAAGGCCTGAGTTGTGGTCGAGTCGGAGGGACTCTCACCGGCCGTTGCCGCTGTCAGCATCTCGATCTCAGCGGGAGCCAGCATGTCCGGGGAAAATCCCGCCACAGCCACATGCCCCGGCGCATCCCCAAGGATTTCGGAGATGCGGTTCCAGAAGAAGAAGGGCGAGGTCGTCGGTAGCAGGATCATGCGACGGGCGGGCTCAGGCATGCCGAAGTAAGCTGTCCAAATGCCGAGTGGGACGCAAAAGCCTAGACTGGAAAACAGATAAATAGGCGAATATACGGACTGTGCTCCACGCGTCACCATCCAGGCCGCCTGAACAAGCTCGACCATAGAAGCGATACCGAGACCGAGACTGACCCCGAAGATGTGGCTCCGGAACGTCAGACCGAGTGGGCGAACGGCAAAGCATACGAAGACGAGAAGGCACAGCGTAAGAACACTGACGCCCTGCTGCAAATGACTAAACACATTGGCGAGCGCCTCGCGGCTGGAAAAAACCCCAGGTCCGGCGACGAGAGCAAATGCAACCAGGGAGGACACCACTCCCACCCAACGGAAGATAATTTTACCGGCCTGATGCAAACCGGTCATGGGTCGCATGGCTTCCGCGAACACGGCGTACACGATCAAAATCCGGAACAAAAAGATGATCGCTGCTGCGGCCCATGTGGACAGATAGAGCGTTGCATAGGCACCCTCAAGGCTTAGGTGCAGGGATTGGCGAAACCACATGATCGATATAGCAATTGCGAGGGCGCATCCCTGGACGCCAAGGAGGAGCGCTAATTGCGGAAAAATCCTATTAGCTTTTCTGAGAAGAATCACGCAGAGGGCAATACAGGTCATTGCCAATTGAAGGAACATCGACGCTTCTAGCAATGTCTCCGTGTTCATTAGCCGTCCTCGAGAGACAAGCGTACCCTCGAGTGGGGGTTGTTTCAAGTACAACTTTCGTCTAGTGGAGGCCGCTGGTGCAGACGCCGGGGGTGCACATGGGTGCAGGAGTGATCGTGCCGATGAATACAGGCTTGATCGATTTCTTGGAGTCTGCATGAGAGACGACGGTGGAGGCGGCGAAGCCGGAGATGGCGATGGTGAGTACCGAGAGGCGGATCATCAAGTTCTTCATGGGTAATATCTCCTTAGTTGTAGTCAGTGATCCGGAGGTGGAATCGACTCACTTGACAACTTCAAGGTAGGCTGGAGCCGACAGAAGGTCCAGTCTTTACAGCCGTATAACTGCTTAATTGCGTGAATTGGTTACTGAAGTAACCGCACCTGCCGAGGAAGACCCAGTTACATGCGTGCCTTGACAGGGCGGGCTTTGCCGTATTCTCGAACTCAGGATGAGCGGCTCCCCCTATCCCCACTCCGACCGTGACCTCATCGGTCGGATTTCTCGATCCGCAGGCGCGAAAGCCGGATATAAACAGCTCGTACGCGAACTTGGACTCGGCGGCGGTCGTCAACGGCGCCTGCTTCTCGAGCAGCTCACGCGCCTTGTCGCGCGGGGTGAGTTACAAAAGCTGGACGACCAGGCCTGGGGCCTTCCCCCGTCCCCTTCCAGCTCGGAGGTAAGAGGAACCAGGTACGAAAGTACCTCCGTTTTCTCGCGTTCCGACGTAAAACGGCCTCAGGCAACCTTTTCTCAAGAGGGCCGCGAGCGTTTCGCCAGTGGTCGGTTAGAGCTTCACCGGGACGGATTTGGCTTTGTTCGCACGGATCAGGCCAGTAAGAGAAGCGCGCAAAGTGCCTCAAGCCCAGACATCTTCATCCCCCCAAACGCGCTGCACGGAGCCATGCACGGTGATGTGGTTCTGGTGGATGAGGACGACCCAGGACGGGATGGACGGCGTTCTGGCCGTATTGCCCGTGTGTTGACACGACGAAATCAGACTACGGTCGGCGTGTTCCACTACGCCCACCTGCGTGGCCCCCGAGCGAGTGCAAACCGCGATTTTTCGAACGTTCCACGCGGAAACTACGTCCAGCCCTGGGACGAACGTCTCGGTGGTCCCATTGAAATACCGCCGGGCCTGGAGGTCGTGCCGAATGGGACGGCTTCCCCGCATCGCACCCTTGGCAACGAGGCGAACCGCGGTCCCGCATCGCTGCGAGACGCACGCAACACCGTGGCGTCAGAAGACAGTTCGGGAGAAAACGATGTACGGGACAGTCGGTGGCCCCTGCAGGGTCTTGCCGTTGAGGTTGAGATCACCAGCTTTCCACAGCCTGGCCGGCCCGCTGCCGGCCGTGTTCTGGAGGTTCTTGGACCTCCGGACGCATTCGGCGTGGATGTGGAGATCATCATCCGCAAACACGCCATCCCGCACACTTTTCCAGCACACGTGCTGGCGGAGGCGGACGAACGCGCTGAGCTGAGCGTCCCTTCCCTTTCCGCCGAGGAGCTTGCCGAGCGTGAGGACTTTCGGGACTTGCCGGTTGTGACGATCGATGGCGAGACGGCGCGTGACTTCGACGACGCCGTGCTGGTGCGACCCCTTGCGAATGGCAACACGGAGCTCCAGGTGCATATCGCGGACGTCAGCAGCTATGTCCTCGCGGGTTCCGCCCTGGACACGGAGGCCAGGGTACGGGGCACAAGTGTGTATTTCCCGGACCGCGCAGTGCCGATGCTGCCCCACTCGCTTTCCAGCGGCATGTGCTCTCTGCTGCCAAACGAGGACAGGTTTGTCCTGAGCTGCGTGATGGAGATCGACGAGCTGGGTGAGGTGATTGCATATCGCGTCGCGCAGGGTTTGATCCGCAGCGCACGACGAATGACGTATACCAGCGTCCAGCATTGCCTGAATTCCTCTTCGAAGGCAGAGCGCTGGAACGCGAATGAGCGGATTACGCCAGAGCCTACCGCCGAAGACGAGCTCGAGCGGGAACGCATCGGCCTGGAGCAACCCTCCTTGCCTGCGAGCTTCGATCGCATGCTGGAGCTGGCCTTGCGCCTCAATCGCAAGCGCGTGCGGCGTGGCTCAATTGACTTCGACCTGCCCGAACCCGTGGTGGAGTTCGACCCCGACGGCAACATGAAAGCGATCGTGCGCTCCGAGCGCGGTTGGTCGCATCGGCTGATTGAAGAGTTCATGCTCAGCGCCAACGAGTGCGTGGCGACCTGGCTCACCGTGCAGGGAATTTCTTCCATTTACCGCATTCACGAGATGCCGGATCCGAAACGGATTATCGAGTTCGAGGAGACAGCGGCTGGCTTCGGCCAGACTCTTGGGATCGGCGCCCTGCCTGTGAAACGACTCACCATGAAGAGTGATCGTCGCGAGTCACAAAGGCGCTCTTTTCGTGGCCGCGATAGCCGTCCGGCCCAGTCCCACGAGCTTCCAGAACGAATTCCGGTGACACCGCAGATGTACCAAGGGCTGGTGCGCAGAATTGCGAACAAGCCGGAAGAGCGCATCCTTTCTTACCTGATGTTGCGCTCCCTCAAGCAGGCCCGGTACGCGGAAAAGAATGAAGGGCACTTCGCACTGGCCAGTCCCTGTTACACGCACTTCACCTCGCCGATTCGTCGCTACCCTGACCTGATTGTGCACCGCCTGCTGCGGGCCATGCTGCAGCGAGGAGCGGATCCGCGGGGTGGAGCCATTCTGTCCACGGACCCTCAGCCGTGGAAGACCGAGATGGCGAGAGCACAAGGGCATGCCGCCAGCCTCAAGCCCGCAAGCCCCCTACTGCCCGAAGCGACGATACCGACCCGGCGGCTCAGGACAGACACGCGCAACGACGTGCAGGACGAAGCCAGCCGCAAGCGCGCAGGTCGTATCGGCTGGAGCACGGACACAGAGGGCACAACTCTGGACACATCTGCGGAGAGTACGGCCGAACGGCAGCCCTCCCTGGAGACGCAGCGCAAGGGAGTCGAGCCGATCTCTGCAGCTGAACTCCAGGACATCGCGACCGAGAGCTCGCAGGCCGAACGTCGCGCCGCTGATGCGGAACGCGAACTGATTGAATGGAAGAAGATGAAATTCATGGCCGACAAGATCGGCGATGACTTCAAAGGACTGATTCTTTCCGTCACGAAGTTCGGCTTTTTTGTAGAACTCGATGAGTTGTTTATCGAAGGTCTGGTGCCGCTCGGTTCGCTTGCAGGGGATTTCTACAGCTTTCGCGATGCCGACAGGGTGATCTGTGGAGCGCACACCGGGCACTGCTTTCGCGTAGGCGACCGGGTCGAGGTCATCCTAGACCGCATCGATCGCCAGCAGCGGCGGCTGCAGTTCGCCCTGGCGCCCGGAACCGAACCAAGAGGCGAGGGCGGTTCCCTGCGCAAAGGGAAGAGCGAGGCCAAAAAGGCGCGGGCCGAAGCCAAACATGCGACGAGGCCTGCGGGGAAGGCGAAGTCTCGCAAACGGCACAAAGGCTGAGCACTTCGGCTCGAGGCTAGAGCGAATTCGCAGATGGTGTTTAGGAAAAGCAACAGCAAAACAACGCAGATTCCCTTCGGGAATGACAACAAAAGAAGGACAAGCCGTCTGTACCAATTGCTATGTTGCTCTAGGGCTGGTCGGAGGTCGGCATGTCGGGAGGTAAGGGCAGGGTCGGCGATGGAGGAAGCTTCCAAACCATAAGCGACTCCTTCAATCGGTAATGGCTCGGGTTC
>CAXTGN010000370.1:0-5521 GCA_964243455.1 uncultured Acidobacteriaceae bacterium | reverse complement strand
GCGATTGGCGTTCATCGCCGGTTCTCGAAGAATGCGTGGCACCTGCGCCGACAAGGATACGGCGGCAACGGACAGAAAAGCGGCGAAAGCACGAAGCATGCGTGAGGGGGTCCTTAGCTGTAGACGAAGTGCCGAAATTGTAGCCTCCCTGTGCCAGGGAGAGGCAGAATTTGCGTCAGTCCAGCTCCATACGTCCCCCAGGGAGGACAAGTTCCGCAGCCCACCGCCACCATCACGCGCTCCCGGCGTATCGTGGTGGGGTGCTTCGCTCCTCGTTCCGTCCCCCCATCGCACTCGTCGGCCTTGTCTTTCTATCAGCGTCCCTCGCGGCACAGCGGCCCGCCTCACCCGACCTCGGGCCCAATGTCCTACTCCTCGATCCCTCGCAGCCCGTGGCCGACATGCAGGACAAGATCAACCGCATCTACGTTACGCAGCAGCACAATGAGTTCGGCCCTGAGCGTAACGAAATCCTGCTGATGCCCGGCGAGTACCACCTGGACATCCCGCTCGGCTATTACACCGAGGTCCGCGGCCTCGGCGCTTCGCCCGACGACACCCACGTCACCGGCAATGTGCACGCCGATGCCTCCCTGCCGCGCAACAACGGCACCTGCGTCTTCTGGCGCGGTGTGGAGAACTTCGCTGTCACGCCCACCGGCAGCGACCTGCCCAACACCATGCAGTGGGCCGTCTCGCAGGCCGCGCCCATGCGCCGCATGCACATTCACGGCGACCTCGTGCTGCACGACCACCACGGCTGGGTCTCCGGCGGCTGGATGGCCGACACCCTCGTGGACGGACACGTCGACTCCGGCGGCCAGCAGCAGTGGATCTCCCGCAACAGCGACTGGAAGAGCTGGTCCGGCTCCAACTGGAACATGGTTTTCGTCGGCGTGCCCCACGCGCCCGAAGGCACTTGGCCGCAACCGGCTTTCACGAAGATTGCCACGACTCCAGTTGTTCGTGAGAAGCCCTATCTGCAGGTGAGCAAAGACGGAAGCTGGAGCGTGCGCGTCCCCTCGCTGCGCGGGAACAGCACGGGCATTAGTTGGAGCGGCGGCAACGGGGCAGGCAAGGACATCCCGCTCACGCGCTTCTACATCGCTCACCCGGAGCGTGACACGGCAGCCACTCTCAACGCACAGCTGGCTCAGGGCAAGCATCTGCTCTTGACGCCGGGGACCTATAACCTCGCGGAGCCTCTCCGCGTCATCAAACCCGGCACCGTCGTCCTGGGCCTGGGCTTCGCCACCTTGCGTCCCACGCAAGGCACCGCCGCCGTGTTGACCGCCGACGCGGACGGCATCACGGTCGCCGGCCTTCTGCTGGATGCCGGCCCGGAGCTCTCGCCACTTCTCATGCAGGTTGGTCCACAGGGCACGCACGCGCCGCATCGCACCGACCCCATCGTCCTCCATGACGTCTTCTTTCGTGACGGCGGCGCAGGTCCCGGCAAGACCGTGGGCAATCTCGAAGTCAACGCCCACGACACGATCATCGACCACACCTGGATCTGGCGCGCCGATCACGGCCATAACGTTGGCTGGACCGACAACCTCAGCCAGAACGGCCTCGTCGTCAACGGCGACGACGTCACGGTCTACGGCCTTTTCGTAGAACATCACCAGCAGTTCCAGACGCTGTGGAACGGCGAGCGCGGCCGCAGCTATCTTTACCAATCCGAAATCCCCTACGACCCACCCAACCAAGCCGTCTACACCAGCGCCCCCGGCGCGGAAGGCTGGGCCTCCTACAAGGTCGCCGACAACGTGCATCAGCATGAGGCCTGGGGCCTGGGCGTTTACAGCGTTTTCAAATTCCCGGACGTCCTCCTTACCCGTGCCATCGAGGTACCGAGCAAGCCCGAGGTGCGCTTCCACGACATGATCACCACGTGCCTGGAACACAATGGTGCCATCCGCAACATCGTCAACAACAAGGGCGGCGCTGCCACCTGCGAACCGCACAACTGGCCGCGGCTCACCAGCTTTCCGTAAGGGTTAGACGGCTGGCTCCCTGTGCTACTCTCACCGCAAGCTCTTCATTTTGTTCCATCCCCGGAGACGCCCTTGCGGTCTGCCCTGCCCCCTTTTACTCAGACCGCGCTTGCGCTCGCGACGGTCTCGTCCTTGGTTGTAGCGGCGGGTTTACCCGCGCAAACACCTGCTCCGCCTCCGGTAGATGTGGTCCTGAAGAACGCCACCGTGATGACCGTCACGCACGGCACGCTGGAGCACGCCAGCGTATGGGTCCACAACGGCAAGATCGCCGGCGTAGGCGCCACCGTGGACGCACCTGCAGGCGCTGTGACCGTAGATGCCAGCGGCAAATACGTGACGCCCGGCATCGTCGACCCGCACTCGCACTCGGCGCTCTCTGACGACGTGAACGAAGCGACCAGCCCGGTTACGCCCTCGATGATGATGATCGACGCCTTCACCAACACCGACAAGGCGCTTTATCAGGCGCTTGCTGGCGGCGTCACGACCGAACTTCTGCTGCATGGCTCGGCGAACATGATCGGCGGGCAAGCCGTTGTGATCAAAAACAAATTCGGCCTTGACCGCGATGCCATGCTCTTCCCCAACGCGCCGCGCTCCATCAAGTTCGCTTCAGGCGAGAACCCCAAACGCGTCTACGGCAGCAGAGGCCAGCTACCTTCTACACGTATGGGCAACTTCGAAGTCATGCGCGAAGCCTTTGAAGACGCGAAGCATTACATGGCTGAGTGGGATGCCTACAACGCCAAGGTAAGCAAGGGTGACAAGACCGCCATTGCGCCCAAGAAAGACCTCAAGCTCGAGGCACTTGCCGACGTGTTGCGCGGCAAGCTCAACATCCAGATCCATTGCTACCGCGCCGACGAGTTCCTCACCGAAGAGGCTATCGCCAAGGAATACGGCTACAAGATCCGCGCGTTTCATCACGCCCTCGAGATGTACAAGGTCGGCGACAAAATTGCACCGACCGGCACTGGCATTGCCACCTTCGCCGACTGGTGGGGCTTCAAGGACGAAGCATGGGATGCCATTCCCTGGAATGCTGTCATGAGCATGCGCGAAGGCGTGCGCGTCGCCCTCAAGTCCGACTCCAACGATTACATTCGTCGCCTCAATCAGGAAGCCGGCAAGATGGTCCACTACGGCGGCGCGACCGAAGAGGAAGCGCTGCGCATGGTCACCCTCAACGCCGCATGGATCATCGGTGTCGATGACCGCATCGGCTCGGTCGACACAGGCAAGGACGCCGACCTCGTGATCTGGAACATGGATCCACTCTCTACCTATGCACGCGCAGAAAAGGTCTACATCGACGGCGACCTCTTCTTCGACAGCGCGCTCCCCGGCTTTGGCGCGCCGCACTTCAACGGCGTGATGACCGAGGCCGGCTTTTCCGGCGCAGACGATGAAATCGGAGCACGCCGATGATGGACAGACGCGTTCTTTTTGCAGCAGCAGCCGCTTTCTCCTGTGCTCCAATGGCCCGCACACAAACCGCACTGGGTCCCAATGGAACCGCAGTCAACCCACCGGGCGTCGTGGCCATTGTCGGCGGCA
Organism: uncultured Acidobacteriaceae bacterium; assembly: GCA_964243455.1. GTDB lineage: Bacteria > Acidobacteriota > Terriglobia > Terriglobales > Acidobacteriaceae > Granulicella. Next base: position 1,961 of record CAXTGN010000370.1, on the reverse strand, counting down.
AACTGTTGACGGTCACCCACGGCTCAATCGAGGACGGTACCGTCGTCCTTTCGGACGGCAAGATCGTCGCCGTGGGTCCAGCTGCCTCCACCAAAGTACCCGCCGATGCGAGGGTCTTCGATGCCAAAGGCATGACGGTCTATCCCGGCATCTTTGACGCGGAGACCCAGCTCGGCCTTATCGAGGTTGCCGCGGACACGAACGCACGCGACACGGCCGAGACCTCCGATGAGATTGAGCCTCACATGCATGTTACGGATGCATTCCACGCCGAAACAGAGCGCATTCCCGTCGACCGCCTCAACGGCGTCACCAATGCGATCGTCTCGCCCGACGAAGCCGATTCCCTTCCCGGCCAGGATGCCATCATCCAGCTCTATGGCAGGGACCGTGACAGCATGCTGATCGGCCGTGACGTCGCCCTGCCGCTGAACTTCGAAGGCGGTGTTCGCCGTAACGGCGCTGCCGCCAAGTATCCCTCCACGCGCATGGGTGTGGCCTCGCAGCTGCGCCAAACCTTTCTGGACGCTCAGAACTATGAGGCCGAGCAGCAAGCTGCCGCAAAACCCGAGCACAAGGGGCCACCCCCCAAGCGCGATCTCAAACTCGAAGCCTTGCTGCCTTACCTTCATGGCCAGAAGCCTGTCGTGCTCAGCGCCATCGACAGCTACGAGGTCGAGGTCGGCATGAGCATCGTGCAGGAGTTTCACCTCAAGGCCATCCTGAATCACGCCACCCACACGCAGAACATTCTGGACAAGATCGCCAGCTATCATGTGCCTGTCATTGTTGGCCCGATCTACGATGCTCCGCGTGCCAACGAGCGCTACGATGCTGTCTATTCCTTACCCGCGGAACTCGCCAAGCGGGGCGTCACCGTCGCTCTCTCCTCGGGCGGCGATGACATCAGCGGAAGCCGCAATCTGCCTTATGCTGCCGGCTACGCTGTCGCCTATGGCCTGCCGTATGACGACGCACTGAAAGCCATCACCCTGAACCCGGCCACCATGTTCGGTATGGGCGATCAACTCGGCTCGCTCGACGTCGGCAAGACCGGCAACGTGGTCATCGCCAACGGCGATCCGCTCGACGTGCGCACCGCCGTACAGCAGGTCTTCATCGGAGGCGTGCCGGTGCCGATGGTCAGTCGCCAGACACGTCTGCGCGATCAGTACATGCCGCTAACCAGGAGCTCTCCAGGAAAGTAAACCAACCCTGCGGGCCACGCCCGGCTTAGGGGCGGGACATCGCGAGCGACTTCGCCACCGCCGCACGAGCGAGCGGCTCCATCACGGCATAACCGGCATCCGTCGGGTGGATGCCATCGATCGACATGCCCGCCTTCATGCCTTCATCAGGCCCCACCAGCGCGGGGAAGTAATCCAGGTACACGGATCGCTGCTCGGCGGCAAACTGCTTCAGCCAGCTGTTCAACGCCCTCACTTCGGCACGAGGATCCACCCCTGGGTGCCAGGGAAACGCCGCCGCGGGCAGGACGGAACTCAACACCACTCGCACATGCGCGGCCTTTGCCAGCGCCACCATGGAGCGGAAGTTGTCTTCAATCGCATTGAGCGACTCCGCCCCCGTGTTGCCTGCAATGTCGTTGATCCCCGCAAGAATTACCACCGCCTGCGGCTGCAGATCCAGGACATCCTGCCGAAAGCGCACCAGCATCTGCGGCGTGGTCTGGCTGCTGATGCCGCGATTGACCCAGGGCATCTCCGGAAAAAACTTTCCACGCTGCCGCCCCCATCCGTCCGTGATGGAGTCGCCGTAGAACACCACGCGCCTCTGCCCTGCCGCAGGCTCACCGAGCTTCGCATTGTCGTCGCGATAACGCGCCAGCTGCGGCCAGTCTGCCAGCTTTTGCTGCATTCCCGCGACTTGCTGTGGGGTAAGGCTCGCGGGCGCCACCGTCAGATCCGGCGCTAAAGCTGGCGAGCTAAGCGTGGACACGC
>CAXTGN010000369.1:0-5524 GCA_964243455.1 uncultured Acidobacteriaceae bacterium | reverse complement strand
TTCCTCCGCCTCGCCCGGCTTGCGCAGCGTGGGCGCGGTTCCCTGCGCACTTCCCTCGGGGCCACCTGGGTGCGTGTCGCCATTCACGATCGTTCGTGCCTCAAGCGTTGGCTGCGCCGGCACGCCAAGCTCGTTCTTCTCTCGGATCTCGATCGGCTTTCCAAGGGCCGCTATCTCCAACCGCACCACATGATCGTGCTGAAAACGCACAAACTGGGTAGGCTGCGGCGGATCTCCATAGATCCACTCCTCGTATATCGCGCTGTCGTCATCGCTGGCGTTTGTGTGCTCCCGATGCTTGGTCTTCGGTTCGCCCACGGACGCAAGCACCATACGCCGGTTCATGCCGACCAGGATCTCGTGCGCGTCCACAGCATCCCGCACCTTGGCCGGCAGCGTCTCGGCATAGGCCTCCGCGCTGCTCTTGGCCTTGAAGTCCACCACGGGATCCAGCAGCGCCTTCACCTCCGCCGCCGTCACCTCAGGAACCCCGCCCTCGAAGACAAGCGTCACCCGGCAGCCCGTCGCAAGCGGTCCTTGCGGGGCCAAAGCCATATTGTTCACTGAGATGTGGCTCAAAAAACGATGTTTCGCATACGGGCCGCCGTTGAAGTCAATGACGATGCGATCGCCCTTGAACTGAAGGTTGCTGATCTCCACCCGCTCGCCCGGACCGGCCGACTCGCCCTTCTCATACAGCAGGCGCTTATACTCCCCGTCTCGCGGCGTCATGTTTCCGTTGGCCAGCAGCGTCAATCCAGCGCCCAGCGGCAGTTCCCGGTGCGCGAAGCCCTGCTCCGCCTCCAGATTGCGAACCAGGTCCAGCCGACCCCGTTCGTCCAAGGGCTGCTCCGGCAAAGAAACGTGCGTCGGATGGAACTCTGTCGTCACGTCGGCGGTCGCGGTCTTCATTCCCACTACAAAGACCTGCGCACACATGGAGGGTGCTCCCGGGAAAACCGTTCCGAAAAGCAGCAAAGCGAAACGTGCACGGGAGCCCATGATTCACCTCTGGATGCCAGAGATTCTGCTCCAACTGGAACCCGTTTGCAAGGGCACCTTTGTGTCAGGTGAACAGCTCAGCGCGGAAAGCCGTTCTCCCGATCGCTTCCGCCCGGGGCCTGTGCTTCCCTGACCTCGTTAGGAAACTCCGGCCCGCTTGTGGAATGGACTGGTATCACGGGAGACGTTGGAGCAAAGCCTGCCGACGCGCCGGCATTGGGCGCCGCTCCAAGAATCTGCACTAACTGCCTATCAGCGGCCGTTTCCATCGCTGCATGGGCAGCCGGCGGGGGTACGTCCATGGGGTAACCGCCTGCCACGATCGGCGGGTGGGTGTAGGCCCACGCATACTCCCGTGTCAAGGAATACAGGGCCACGATGCCCCCCAGGAGCACAAGCCCCGTAAAGACGGCGCCCTCCGGTCCATACGCACCGCCCGTCAGCCACATTCGGCCGGAGCTGTCCGTGGCGACCACGCTCGCAAAGTCAACAGACCCCGCCAGGGGCAGGCCAAACAGCACACCCATCGAGGCCAACCATCCGAACCGAATGCCCCAGCCGAGCCAGAGAGCGTTCGTTCGCAGATAGGCCACACAAAAGAGCACGCTGCTGATAAAGGCGACGCCGAAGCTGAACGGCGTGTAGTTCTGCGGTGAAGTGATGAGAAACGACGTCACGGCCGACAACAGAACGGTCGCCGTCACCGGTCCGGTAGAGGCAATCAGCCGTCCAAACAGGTACCCACGGAAGGCCATCTCGGTCGCCAGTCCGCCAAGAAACAGGGTGATCAGCGCCAGCAGGGCCGATCCCCAGGCGCGCGGCGCAAGCCAGAACTGCGGGTGCAGGTCGCCCACTACAGCCATCGGGATGAGGGTGATCAGCAGCAGCGCCCAGCCAAACGCCGCGCCTTTCTGCCATTCGCGCGTCACCGTAGGCCGTAGACGCATGGCATTCGTCTCACTGATGCTGCCATTCCGTGTGGCCACCCAGTGCAGCGCAGTGAACCCGGTCACCAGCAGAATGATTAGGAAGATCTGCTGCAGCATTGGGTGCACGGCGTCCGTCCCGATCAGTCGCGAAAAGCCCTGGGACGCGCTCTCCGCGCCGGAACGAGCCGCCAGCAGCCAAAGAAAACCGATGGCAAACTGGGCGAACTCCAACGACCGCGGCACCTTCTGTCTCGACTCAACCATCGCTGCCAATGCCGCCAGACTCCTTCGCATCCTGGGCGCGGAAGCGCCTGCTAGCAGCCTACGCCGCCGTGTAGAACTGCGCGAGATTGCGAAATTTCTTATACCGCTCCGCAAGCAGAGTTTCCAGTGGCTTGGCCCGCAACTCGGCAAAATGACGATCCAGCCGCTCACCCACCAGCTGCATCGCATGCGCCGGATCGGCCTGGGTGCCGCCCCCGGGCTCCGGAATCACATCGTCCACACACCCCAACCGCTGGACGTCATACGCCGTGTAGCGCAGGGCAGCGGCCGCCTGCTGCTTTTTGCTGGCATCTTTCCACATGATCGACGCACAGCCCTCAGGAGAGATCACGGAGTAGATCGCGTTTTCAAGCATCAGCACGCGGTCGGCCACGGCCAAGGCCAGCGCTCCGCCCGATCCACCCTCGCCGGTGATCGTCGCAATCGTGGGCACGCGCAGCCGGCTCATCTCCAGCAGATTGCGCGCAATCGCCTCGCCCTGTCCCCGCTCCTCGGCGCCCAGCCCCGGATTCGCACCCGCCAGATCGAGGAACGTAAACACCGGATGGCCGAATTTTTCCGCAATTTTCATTGCCCGCAGGGACTTCCGGTACCCTTCCGGATCCGGCGAACCGAACTTGCGGGTCACCCGCTCCTTCAGCGTGCGTCCCTTCAAGTTGCCGATCACCAGCACCGGCAGGCCGTGGAACCGGGCCATCCCTGCCGCCATCGCCGGGTCGTCGCCGAACTGCCGGTCGCCATGGATCTCGCTGTAGTCGGTAAAGAGCGCTTCAATATAGTCCATCGGGTACGGGCGCTGCGGGTGCCGTGCAAGCTCTGTCTTCAACCAGGCTTCGGGAACGGGTGCCGGTTGCGCGGAGATGTTCTTTGGGTGCTGGGGCTCTGGCATGGTCCAGCCTTCGATTGTATGCGAACTGCGCATACAGCTACGCACCGGACTGAGCTGGCGGGCCCTCAAGTTCGATGGTCGGGAGCAGCCCGTGAAAACAGCCGTCTCGAAGCCCTGTTTACCTCAATAGACAAATCCATACGGTTACAAACGTCATCCTACCCATTTACCTACACAATGCATCACTCTTCCGCATCGAGGAAGAGGTGATTGCCCTCACACGGGACGCCTCGCGTCACCACGGAGTTTCATACCTTTGACTCGCCTCGCGTCACGTTCTCTCTTTCTGCTCAGTCTCGGTTCCCTCTCGCGCATCGGGCTCGCTCAGGTCCCAACGGTCAGCGGCACGGTGCACGATCCCGCGCAACTCGCGCTGCCGGGCGCGCAGATCAGCCTCGACGCAAGCGACGTCCACGAGACCACGGCCAGCGACAGCGCTGGGCACTACGTCCTGCCCTTCCCAGGCCCGGGTACCTACGCGCTTACGGCCACCAGGCCCGGCTTTGACTCCGTGCAAACCACGGTGACGGTCACGGCTTCCGGCCTCAAACAGGACGTGAACTTCGCCACCGTGAACGCCTCAACCACGGTCCAGGTGCAGGGCTCTCTGGCGGGCTCCTCGGCTGTCGGCTACTACGTCCGCAACGTAGACCGCGGTGTTCTGGGCACAGAGCCCATCGTCAACCAGCCCTACACCATCACTGTCCTGCCCACCGAACAGCTCACCAACACCCAGGTCAAAAACCTCCGGGACGCCCTTAAGTACCTGCCCCTCGTCCAGTTCACTGAGCAGCAGGGACCGGAGATCATTCGCCCTGCTACACGCGGCATGCAGGGCTCCATAGCCCAGAACACGCGCATGGACGGCATGGCCATGGCCATCACCGGCGGCAATCCCATGGAGCAGTATCAGGAGCTCCAGGTTGAAAACGGCCTCGGCTCCCCCATGTACGGCCCCGCCAATCCCTCCGGCATGTTCGACTTCGTCCTCAAGCGTCCCACCGACGCCCGCACCACCAACATCTATCTCGAGCAGGACTCCATCTCCGTCGGCACAGTCTGGCTGGACACCGGCGGCCGTCTCGGTCCGCACAAGTTCTTTGGCTACCGCGCCAACCTGCTCTTCGGCGACGGCACCCAGTTCGTCGAAGCAAGCCGCCTTCGCCGCCGGCTGGGCATGTTTGCCTTTGACGTCCGCCTCACCGACAAGACCACTCTCGACGCTCACTACAGCGCCTATGACATCGTGCAGCGCGGCTACCCGGGCTGGTTCACCTACGGCGCCAGCTCGGTCAAAGGCACACCCCAGGACCCCTCACCCGACTACATCCTGCCTGCCGCGCCCGATCCACGGGTCCGCGGCTATGGCCAGGCCTACGCCGGCGTAAACCTCACCACCCAGACCACGAGCGCCCGCATTCTGCATGACTTCAACTCCAACTGGCACGCAGTGGCCGGCGGCCTCGCCCAGCGTCTCGACAGGTTCATCGACACACCCGTGAACGTACTTCAGGACAACAACGGCGACTACAAGTCCTCACTCGCCACAGGCTTCGCTCCCCGCTTCGGCGTCGAAAGCGATCTCGGCTACATCACCGGCCTGCTGAACAAGTGGGGGATCCGCCAGGACATCGTCGTCGCCAGTGAAGGCTACCGCTTCAATCAGTATGCCTACACGGCCCCTGCTGCCGGAGCTGTCTTTCTCGGCAGCGCCAGCATCGCCGCGCCCCGCATCTTTCCGGCGCCCTTACCCGGCCCGCCGCACAACCTCAACATCTATCAATCGTCGGTCGTGCATCAGCAGGGCTTCAATCTCGGCGACTTCCTCCTCTTCCCGCACGGCTTCGGTATTCGCGTAGCCGCCAGCCAGGACTGGATCGGCGTCGACAACCACACGCTCAACACCACAACGGGGGCCCAGCCCTACTCCACCAGTGCCAGCAAGAACGGCATCAGCCCCTCCGCGAGCGTGCTCTACAAGCCCCGCAACTGGATGACCGCCTACGGCACCTTCGCCAGCAGCCTGCAGCAGGGGGACATCGCCCCCGGTTCCGCAAATGTCGTCAATGCCAACCAGTCGCTCGCTCCCTACCGCAGCAAGGAGTGGGAGCTAGGCTTCAAGACCGATCCCCATCCCATTGCCTTCACTACAGCGCTCTTCCGCATCGAGCGGCCCTTTGCCGACACCGTCGCGTACAGCAGCAGCACCACCGAAAACATTTTTAAAATCGTCGGTCAGCAGGTGAACTACGGCGCCGAACTCCAAGGCCAGGGCACCCTCTTCCACCGCCTTCTGCTCGACGGCGGCTTCACCGCCCTCAACGCTCGCCTGAATGACACTCAGATCGCCGCCACCAACGGCAAGCGCTTCGTCGGCATCCCCGGCTACCGCACCGGCCTGAACAGCGAGTACCGCATC
>CAXTGN010000368.1:0-5551 GCA_964243455.1 uncultured Acidobacteriaceae bacterium | reverse complement strand
GATCGTCACCTGCCCGCTTTCAACTGGCTTGGCCCTGGAAGCGCGTCTGCGCGTCCGGCTGGTTCTGTACCCGCCGCAACACCAGCCACGCATACTGCGCCGCCGAAATCGGCGCCAGAATCGCGATCGCTCTGAGCAGCACATACTTCGTCTCCGCCAGCCCCGACCCCGGGATCACCTGCACCGTCATCACGATCAGCACCCCGAGGATCTGTAACAGCGTATTCAACTTGCCCAGCCAGCTGGGACGGAAGTCACGCAGCGTATTGGTCACGTACAACAATGCAGAAATCAGCAGAATGCCCAAATCCCGGCTGAAAACCAGCACCGTTACGTAGCGCGGTATCACCGCCACATGCGTCAGCACCAGAAACAGCGTGCTCAGCAGCGCCTTGTCCGCTACCGGGTCCAGATACTGTCCCAGCGTCGTCTGCTGCTTCAGCCAGCGGGCGATCAAGCCGTCCAGCCCATCCGAGATGCCCGCCACCCACAGCAGCAAAAACGCCAGTTTCCAGTGCGCATCCAGGATCTCGATCACCAGAAACGGCAGCGTAAACAGCCGCAACATGGTCAGCAGATTGGGGGCCGCGCGAAATTGACGTAGGTCGGGCATAAAGCAGCAGGGGAGCTGAGTCTGCATGGTAGCCGATACCGCGGCTCAACCCGGTGCGTTGGCCGTTGCAGGCCGTCAATGGTCGCCGTACACTGGAGAGGACAGCCGTCCCTGGCCACCCCTACATCCTGCCCTATGCTCAGGCTCACCAAAAAAGCGGACTACGGCCTGATGGCCCTCAAGTACCTCGCCGAGCACGCGGACGAAGGTGCCCTGTCGGCCAAGGACGTCGCGGACGCCTACCATATCCCGCCTCAGCTGCTGGCCAAGATCCTGCAAACGCTTACCCGTGCAGGCATCCTCGTATCCACCGCCGGCACCAACGGTGGGTATGCCCTGGCCCGTCCAGGCAGCGAGGTCTCGGCCTTTGAGGTCATCCGCGCCATCGATGGGCCGCTGTTCATCACCAGTTGCATCACCATCCACGGCACCTGCGACCTCCACGGGACCTGCACCATCAAGGAGCCCCTGCGCAAGGTCAACGACTCCATCAAGGACCTGCTCAGCGCCATCCGAATCTCGGACCTGGTCGAAACCGCCAGCGAGGCCCAGACCGGCACGCCAGTCGCCGGCGGCCTGGTTTCCATCGCCCTCTAGGCCCGCACGAACTCCACCCTGCCCTGCCGATCCCCTGCCGCATCGCACCCGTTTCCTTTCCCTTGTCCTCCCGCAGCCCCATCCCCCTTGTCATCCCGCAGCGGAGCGGAGCGATCTGCTTTTCCCACCCCAGCACCCCACTTCACCCCCACGCAAACAGCCCCGCACAAACTCACTGAATCCAAAAGCCGAGTGCTATAGTCCGAGATAGAGCGAGTTTGTCTTCACCCGGGCGAATCTGCGTCCGCCGGACCTCTACCGCCGGCCCGATGCCGCCCCCCAAAGAGCACCGCACACGAGGAGCAACACCCATGGCTGAAACGCTGGGAATGAACGTCACACACACCGACAAGCCCTTGCCCGAGGGCGTTAAGCTACCCATCTATATGGACAACCACGCGACGACGCCACTCGACCCGCGCGTGCTCGAGGCCATGATGCCCTACCTGACCGGCATCTTCGGCAACGCCGCCAGCCGCAATCACAGCTTCGGCTGGGAAGCCGAGCAGGCCGTCGAGAAGGCCCGTGAGCAGATCGCCAAACTCATCGGAGCCACCGCCAAGGAGATCATCTTCACCTCCGGCGCGACCGAGTCCAACAACCTCGCCATCAAGGGCATCGCCGAGATGTACCGCGAGCGTGGCAACCACATCATCACCGAAGTCACCGAGCACAAGGCCGTCCTCGATACCTGCAAAAAACTCGAAAAGCAGGGCTTCCGCGTCACCTACCTGCCCGTCAAGGGCGACGGTCTGGTCGACCTCGAAGAGCTCGAGCGCGCTATGGACGACCAGACCATCCTGGTCTCCATCATGTATGCCAACAACGAGATTGGTGTCATCCAGCCCGTCAAGGAAATCGGCGAGCTCTGCCACAAGAAAAATGTGATTTTCCACACCGATGCCGTGCAGGCCGTCGGCAAGATCCCGGTAAACGTCATGACCGACAACATCGACCTGCTCTCGCTCTCCGGTCATAAGGTCTACGGCCCCAAGGGCGTGGGCGCGCTGTACGTCCGTCGCCGCAACCCCCGTGTGCAGCTCTCCGAGCAGCAAAACGGCGGCGGCCACGAGCGCGGCATGCGTTCCGGCACACTGAACGTCCCCGGCATCGTCGGTTTGGGCGCTGCCTGCGAGATCGCCGGCAACGAGATGGCCGCCGAAGCCGCCCGTGAGATCGAGCTACGCGAGTACCTCAAGCACAAGCTTGAGGCCGCACTCGACTACACCCAGGTCAACGGCAACATGGATCACCATCTGCCCGGCAACCTCAACATGAGCTTCGTCTACGTCGAAGGCGAGAGCCTGCTGATGGGCATCAACGACATCGCGGTCAGCTCCGGCTCGGCCTGCACCTCGGCCACGCTCGAGCCCAGCTACGTCCTCAAATCACTAGGTCTCGGCGACGACATCGCCCACAGCTCCATCCGTTTCGGCCTCGGCCGCTTCAACACCAAGGAAGAAGTTGACTACGTCGCCGACAAGCTCATCGACGTCGTCAGCAAGCTGCGCGAACTCAGCCCCCTCTACGAAATGGTCAAGGAAGGCATCGACCTCACCAAGATCGAATGGGCCGCCCACTAAACAGACTTTTGTGCCCACACTGGGGTACGGCGAAAGCCGTACCCCAGTCCTTTGTGAGGCAATCCTGATGCGTCAGGAGTAAGTTTTAGTTGTGACCTCTTCAGCACAAACCGCGTTCGAGGTCCCTGCCTACAGCGGGCCGCAGGCGGCCCACTACGTCGGTCTCCCCTATCCGACACTTCGCAGCTGGATCGGCCCTAAGGGACTCATCAACACTCCAGAGCCGAATATCCTGTCGTTTAACAATCTGGCAGAAGCACATGTCCTAAAAGCCGTGCGTCGCGCTCATCACCTTCCTTTGCAAAATATTCGAAAGCTCTACAGCAACTCGCGGAAATACGCCAGACTCAGCATCCGCTCCTCGATGAGTCATTCGCAACCGACGGGGTTAGCTTGTGCATAGTCGAAGAGGGCCGTGTTCTGAACCTCAGCAAGAAGCTGCAAACGGAGATCAAGGAATTTGTCGATCTCTATCTGAGAAGAATCGAATGCGACACTGCCGGGCGGGCCACCAAGCTGTTCCCGTTTATCGTTCGCGATCTCCCCGAAGAGCCACGGCACGTCAGCATCAGCCCTATCGTGTCCTTTGGTCGTCCTGTGCTGGCGGGGACTGGCATATCCACTGCCCTTATTGCCGGTAGGTTCGCCGCACGCGACTCCATCACAGACCTAGCCAAGGAATACGAAATTGAGCCCGAAATCCTTGAGGACGCGATTCGATGGGAGATGTTGAAGGGCAAAGCCGCGTAGAGCCGCTTACCTTCTTCTTGGACGAGAACCACTCCGGCAACACTCATCTTCATGCGGCTTTCGCTTTCGCTGGCGTCCACTTTGAAAGGCATCAGGATCACTTTCCACGTGGTACCGCCGACACGGCGTGGATACCTGAAGTTGCTCGGCGCAAATGGGCCGTTCTCACCGCTGTGCCAACATACGGCGGAATCATCTTGAGAAACAAGCAGTTGTCGATCACGGCTTACGTCTGTTCTATTTCTCCCGCAACGATTTGGCGGTGCCGAGATGGGACGGATCCTCAGGAAGGCCTTACCTAAGATGATCGCCATCTGCAGCAACCGTGAACCGCCCTTTGCCGCCTCCATTGACCGAAGCAGCAATGTCGCGATCCGTGAGCTCTTCGTCTAGTGACCAGCTACCGCTATCTATGCTCGGGGCTACTATCATCACGATGCCGCGCTCCTCTTTCTTGCTCCACGCCGTAGCTCTCGTCGGGTTCTTTACAGCTAGTCACTCCTGTATTTCGGCGCAAACCCGCACGGTCCACGCCGATGTGACCCACACCACCGGCCCGCACAGCGAAGTCCCCCTCCGCGTCATCGGCGCCGGCCGTGCCAACGAAGGCCTTCGCGCCGACTGGCAGGGGCAACTGGCCACGGTCCAGCGCGAGATCGGCTTCAAATACATCCGCTTTCACGGCATTCTGCATGACGACATGGGTGTCTACACCGAAGACAAGAACGGCACCCCCGAGTACAACTTCCAATACATCGACGCGCTCTACGACGCGCTGCTCGCCATGGGCATCCGCCCCTTTGTCGAGCTCACCTTCATGCCCTCCAAACTCGCCAGCGGACCGCAAACCATCTTCTGGTGGAAGGGCAACATTACCCCGCCCAAAGACCCTGCCAAGTGGCATGCCCTCATCCGCGCCTTCACCGAGCACATGATCCAGCGTTACGGCGAACCCGAAGTGCGCCGATGGTACTTCGAGGTCTGGAACGAACCCGACATCAAGGGTTTCTGGACCGGCACGCTGGATGACTACCTCGCGCTCTACAAAAACACCGCCACGGCCATCAAGGAAGCCTGTCCCCACTGCCGCGTCGGCGGACCCGCCTCCGCTATCCCCTTCGCCTTCGAACTAGGCTTTGAGAAGTACCTTGCCGCCAACCCGAACGTGGCCGCAGACTTCATCGCCACCCACGCCTACGGTGTGAAGCAGGGCTTCCTCGACGCCGACGGCACCGCCGGCACAATCCTCGATCCCGATCCGAACTCCGTTAGCGGCCGCATGCAGCACTCACGCGAGCTCCTCAAAGCCTCCGCGCGCCCCGACCTCGAGCTGCACTTTACCGAGTGGAGCTCCGCCTACACCCCCACCGACTACATGCACGATCAGTACCACCAGGCCAGCTTCATCCTTGACAAGATCAAGCGCGCCACGCCCTACGTCGATTCCATGTCCTACTGGACCTTCACCGACATCTTCGAAGAGAACGGCCCACGCTTCACGCCCTTTCATGGCGGCTTCGGCCTGATGAACCTCGGGGGCATCCGCAAGCCCGCCTACTTTGCCTACCGCTTCCTTCACCAGCTCGGCACAGAGGACATCGCCTCCGACGACCCGCAGTCCTGGATCACCAGGTCGCCTGATGGCTCCGTGCAGGCCCTCGTCTGGGACTACAGCCCCGCCGTCCCACCCAAAGGCCTGACCGATCAGGTCTTCTACAAGAACGAGCTTCCCCCTGCGCCCAGGGGGGCGGTGCATCTCGACCTCACCCACCTGCATGACGGCCGCTATCGGCTCACCACCTACGCCGTGGGCTACGAGCACAACGATGCCTACACGGCCTATCTCCACATGGGCGCCCCTCCGCAACTCACCCGGGACCAGGTCGCCACACTCAACGCCGCGAGCACGGGCGACCCCACCAGCACAACCGAGATCACCATCCGAAACGGTACCTTCGTTCACGATCTACCGTTACGAACGAATGACGTATTCCTCCTTGTGCTCACG